>NZ_JAOSHO010000330.1 GCF_025917275.1 Pseudomonas agronomica
GCGGGAGCAAGCTCCCTCGCCACGATAGCGCTTAGGCGTGAGCTTCTTCCTGCTCAGGCACCAACCGTACTTCCACCCTCTGACCCAACGCACGCGCTGCGCTGGCAAGTGTTGCCAGTGTCATTCCCGCATCGTTCTGATCCAGCGCACGATCAACAGCAGTGCGACTGGTGTGCATCCGCTGTGCCAAGGCCTTTTTGGTCACTTTCTGAAGCTTCATTGCTTCGGCAATCTGCCAGGCAATAACGCGCTTGAGCGCAGCTGCGGAAACTTCTTCGGCGATACCTTGCTCGGCGAGGAAGTCGTCAAAATCAGATCCGATGTGTTTGTTCATTTGCTGTGCCTCATAGTCTTGCTTTGCGCTGCTTGGCAGTTGCCATGTCGGTGGTTGGCGTTTTTTGACTTTTCTTTATGAAAGCGTGGAGTAGAACCATGTCAGAGCCCACCACAGTGAAGAGAACGCGGGCGATGGTTTCTCCAAGGTCAATCCTGACCTCCCAAAGCCCAGTGTCCAGCTTGCGAACCACCGGCATACCTATAGGCCAACCAATCTGAACGGTCTTGATATCAGTCCCGACCATCCGTCTGTGTTCGCGAGGCAGGTCAGTCAACCATTCGCGAACGGGCTCATTCCCGGCGTCGGTGCGGAAGAAACGTACGTTCAGTACGGGGGCAATATCAACCATGAACGAAGTGTACCGAAATAGGTGCATTGCGCAACCCAGGTATTACTGAGAATTTGTACAGCGGCCGGGTGGTTGATACGGATGCTGCTGTTGGGGCCGCTGCGCAGCCCAGCGGGAGCAAGCTCCCTCGCTACGACAGCGGTCCGCTTCAGCGCGATGCAGCCATCAACCCCGACGTTGGATAAACGCGCGAATCCGCTCCGCCGCTTCCACGCATTCCGCCAATGGCGCAACCAGGGCCATGCGCACGCGGCCGGCGCCTGGGTTGACGCCGTCCACGTCGCGGGACAGGTACGAGCCCGGCACGACGGTCACGTGTTCCTGTTCGAACAGGTCACGGCAGAACGCCGCGTCGTCGCCTGCCACGTTCGGCCACAGGTAGAAGCTGCCGTCGGGGCGTTGCACGTCCAGCACCGGGCTGAGGATTTCCAGCACCGCGTCGAATTTCTCCCGGTACAGCGCACGGTTGGCCCGCACGTGCACTTCGTCGTTCCACGCGGCGATGCTTGCCAGTTGGGTCTGAACCGGCATCGCGCAGCCATGGTAGGTGCGGTACAGCAGGAAGCCCTTGAGGATGTCGGCGTCGCCGGCCACGAAACCGGAGCGCAGGCCCGGCAGGTTGGAGCGCTTGGAGAGGCTATGGAACACCACGCAGCGATTGAAGTCCTTGCGGCCCAGTTCGACGCAAGCGGTGAGCAGGCCTGGCGGCGGGGTTTGTTCGTCGAAGTAGAGTTCGCTGTAGCACTCGTCCGAGGCGATCACGAAGTCATGTTCGTCAGCCAGGGTGATGAGCTTTTTCAGCACGTCCACCGGGATCAGCGCGCCGGTCGGGTTGCCCGGGGAGCACAGGAACAGGATCTGGCAGCGTTTCCAGATGTCCGGCGAGACGGCATCGAAATCCGGATTGAAGCCGTTGGCATCGAGGCAAGGCAGGTAGTGCGGCTTGGCCCCGGCCAGGAACGCCGCGCCTTCGTAGATCTGGTAGAACGGGTTCGGGCTGACCACCAGGGCGTCGTCGCCCCGGTTGACCACGGTCTGGGTGAAGGCGAACAGCGCTTCGCGGGTGCCGTTGACCGGCAACACATGGCGCGCCGGGTCGAGCCAGCCGCTCGGTACATTGAAGCGACGCTCGCACCAGCCAGTGATGGCTTCGCGCAGTTCCGGAATGCCCAGCGTGGTCGGGTACACCGCCATTTTTTCCAGATTATTCGCCAGCGCCTCGGCCACGAAGCTCGGCGAACGGTGCTTGGGCTCGCCGATGGACAGCGCGATCAGGCGCTTGTCCGGGTTCGGCGTGACGCTGCCGAGCAAGGCGCGGAGTTTTTCGAACGGGTAGGGCTGGAGCTGGTTCAAAGCGTTGTTCATCGGGGGCCTCGTTCAATATGGGCACTGCCCCTGTGGGAGCGAGCCTGCTCGCGAAAGCGACGGGTCAGTCAATGGTTTTGTCGACTGACACACCGTATTCGCGAGCAGGCTCGCTCCCACAGGGGGGGATTCGTTCGTTCAGATGCTGATACGTGTCAGCTGGGCATCGGGTTCCTGGTTGACGCTCAAATGCTGCACGATCGCTTCCTGCAAGCGGCTGCACAGTTGCGGATCGGACAGCGGATGATTGTGGGCGTCGGTAATGAAGAACACGTCTTCCACCCGTTCGCCGAGCGTGGCGATCTTGGCGTTCTGCAGCGACAGGTCGAATTCCAGAAAGATATGGCCGACCCGCGCCAGCAGGCCCGGGCGGTCCGGCGCGCTGAGTTCCAGCACGGTGACCTGGCGATGGGCGTCGTTGTGGATCGTCACCTGTGGCGCAAAGGCGAAATGTTTGAGCTGGCGCGGCACGCGGCGCTGGATGATGGTCGGGTAATCCGCCGGGTTGCGCAGGGCCTCGGTGAGGCCATCGCGAATCTGCTTGATCCGCGCGGGGTTGTCACCGATTGAATCGCCGTCGGTGTCGAGCACGATATAGGTGTCGAGGGTAAATTGGCTGGTGGACGTAATGACCCGGGCGTCATGGATGTTGAGGTTGAGCTGGTCCATCGCCGCCACGGTCACGGCGAAGAAATCGTGCTGGTCCGGGGCGTAGATGAAGATCTGCGTGCCGCCCTCGAACTCGCGTTGGGTGGTTTCCTTGATCAACACCAGCGGTCCGCCGTCGGCCGGCTGCTGCAGGATCGCGTCGCTGTGCCAGGCCACGTCGCCGGCGGTGTGGCGCAGGAAGTAGTCATCGCCCAGTTGCGACCAGAGCTGCTCGACATCGTCCGGATCGGTGCCGCCGCGTACCAGGATGTCCAGGGCCGCGCTCTGGGTGCGGCGGATCTGCTCTTCGCGGTCCACCGGGTTTTCCAGCCCGCGGCGCAGGGCTCGCTTGGTCTCCGTGTACAGCTGGCGCAGCAGGCTCGCGCGCCAGGAGTTCCACAGGGACGGATTGGTGGCGTTGATGTCGGCCACGGTCAGCACGTAGAGGTAATCCAGGCGCGTCTCATCGCCGACGGTCTGGGCGAAATCGTGGATCACCTGCGGGTCGGACAAGTCCTTGCGCTGGGCGGTCGTCGACATCATCAAGTGGTTTTGCACCAGCCAGACGATCAGCCGGCTGTCCCATACCGGCAGTTGGTGCCGCTGGCAGAACGCCTCGGCATCCACCGCGCCGATCTCGGAATGGTCGCCCTGGCGACCCTTGCCAATGTCGTGATAGAGCCCCGCCATGTAGATCAGCTCGGGCTTGGGCAGCTTGGCCATGAGCTTGCTGGCCAGCGGGAATTTCTCTGACACCTGGGTGTATTGCAGCTTACGTAGGTGCTTGATCAGGTTCAGCGTGTGAGCATCGACCGTATAGATGTGGAACAGGTCGTGCTGCATCTGCCCGACGATATGGCCGAACTCCGGCAGGTAGCGCCCGAGGATCCCGTAGCGGTTCATCCGACGCAGGTTGCGGTGCACGCCGATCTTGCACTTGAACAGCTCGATGAACAGGCTGGTGTTGCGAATGTCATGGCGGAAGTCGTCGTCGATCAAGTGACGGTTTTCCCGCAACAGGCGAATGGTGTCGGCGCGCACGCCCTTGATTTCCGGCTGCTGGGCCATGAGCACGAAGATTTCGAGCATGGCGAAGGGCGTGCGGCGGAAGATGTTGGCGTTGCGCGCCTCGATGTAGCCATCGTGCAGTTGGAATCGAGAGTTGATCGGCTGCGGCGGCGCCTCATCCTCGGAGGCGAGAATGACCTCTTCGAAGTGCTGGATGATCAGCTCGCTGAGCTGGGCAATGCTCATCACCACGCGGTAATACTGCTGCATGAAGTTTTCAATGGACTGCTTGGCGTCCTGGCCTTCGAAACCCAGCAGGCCGGCGATGGAGCGCTGGTGGTCGAACAGCAGTCGATCCTCGGCGCGCCCGGCGAGCATGTGCAGGGCGTAGCGGACCTTCCACAGGAATTCCTGGGACGAGGCGAGCAGTGCATTCTCGCTTTCCACCAGGAAACCTTCTCCGGCGAGGGCCCGCAGGTTGAGCGTGCCGTACTGCCGACGGGCAACCCACAGAATCGTCTGGATATCCCGCAGTCCGCCGGGCGAGCCCTTGACGTTGGGTTCCAGGTTGTACTCGGTGTCGTTGTACTTGTGGTGGCGAGCCTTCTGTTCGGCGCGCTTGGCCAGGAAGAAATCCTTGCTCGGCCACATGTGCGCCGTGCTGGTGACGTCGAGCATGCGCTGGCGCAGTCGCTCGGGGCCGGCAACAGTGCGGCTTTCCATCAAGTTGGTGATCACTGTCAGGTCGGCGCGGGCTTCGTCGGCGCATTCCTGCACCGAACGTACGCTTTGGCCGACTTCCAGGCCGATATCCCACAACAGCGTCAGGAAGCGCTCGATGGAGTCGCGGAAAATCTCATGATCGGCGCTGTCCAGCAGGATCAGCAGGTCGATGTCGGAATAAGGGTGCAGTTCACCGCGCCCGTAGCCGCCCACCGCCACCAGGGCGATGTCGGCGTCCTCGCTCCAGTTGAACTGCTCCCAGGCCTTTTGCAGGATGTTGTCGACGAACCAGGCGCGGTCCTCGATCAGCCGGCGGATATCGCGGCCGCTGCGAAAGCGCTGGTCGAGCACTTCGTGGGCCTGGCGGATCGCTTTCTTGAACGCCGAGATGGGGCTTGCCTTCAGGGCCAGTTCAGCCTGGAACTGGCCGCGGTCGAAGAGTTCGGGATCCACCTGCGGCATCGAATGGCTTTCCTTTCTATCTATAGCTATAGGCTGGTTACGGGTCAGGCGGAAACGCGCGGGATGGTGTCATCGCTGCGCAGGGTAAAGATCTCGTAGCCCGTCTCGGTCACCAGCAGGGTATGTTCCCATTGGGCCGACAGCTTGCGATCCTTGGTGATGGCGGTCCAGCCGTCGCCCAGCACCTTGGTGTCGGCGCGGCCCTGGTTGATCATCGGCTCGATGGTGAAGGTCATGCCCGCCTGCAGCTCCATGCCAGTGCCGGCGCGGCCATAATGCAGGATCTGCGGTTCTTCGTGGAACACCTTGCCGATGCCGTGGCCACAGAATTCACGCACCACCGAGAAGCCGTTCTTCTGCGCGTGCTTCTGGATCACTTCGCCGATGTCACCCAGGCGGCAGCCCGGCTTCACCAGTTCGATGGCCATGTACATGCATTCCTGGGTGACCTTGGACAGGCGCTCGGCCCACTCCGGTACGTTGCCCACATGGAACATCCGGCTGGTGTCGCCGTGGTAGCCGTCCTTGATGACGGTGACGTCGATGTTCAGCGTGTCGCCGTCCTTCAACGGTTTTTCGTTGGGGATACCGTGGCAGACCACATGGTTGATCGAGGTGCAGATCGACTTCGGGAAGCCTTTATAGTTGAGCGGAGCGGGGATGGCTTTCTGCTCGTTGACGATGTAGTCGTGGCAGATGCGGTCCAGCTCTTCGGTGGTCACGCCCGGCTTGACGTAGTCGGCGATCATTTCCAGCACTTCGGCGGCGAGTTTGCCGGCGACGCGCATTTTGGCGATGTCTTCGGGAGTCTTGAGGGTGACGGTCATACAGGCTCTCTCTGCGCCCGACGGCGCTGTTCAAAACGGAATGGGCGACGGATGATGATTCGCGTGGCCCTGAAAGAGGCGATTCTAACAGACGATCAGCGCAAAGAACCCTATAGCCTGGAACTCTGTGGCGAGGGGAT
>NZ_JAOSHO010000331.1 GCF_025917275.1 Pseudomonas agronomica
ATCGCGAGCAAGCTCGCTCCCACAGATTTTTGTATTACCCACTTACTTGCTGGGCCTCATCCAGCCATTAAAAAAACCACCCCTTTGGCACCGATAACATCGTTTCTCGGGGGCGCGGCTTTTCCCTATATTGGCCCTCAGATTCCGGCGGATGGCTCAACGTCCATCCCCTCAGTGCGA
Source organism: Pseudomonas agronomica (assembly GCF_025917275.1). GTDB lineage: Bacteria > Pseudomonadota > Gammaproteobacteria > Pseudomonadales > Pseudomonadaceae > Aquipseudomonas > Aquipseudomonas agronomica. The sequence goes on from NZ_JAOSHO010000331.1 coordinate 181, forward strand.
GTAGTCACAATGAACAAAAAACCTGACAGCGCAGGGCTTATCAACGCAGGAGCGGGCACCCGGGCGGTGTGGGGCGGGGAGCAAGTCAGGCATCCTTACAACGCCACCCAGACCCCCATCGTCGTCAGCGCCGCGTACGGTTATGACGACATCGACGTCTGGTACGATGTCGCGTTGGGCAAGGCCCCCGGCTTTATCTACAGCCGCATGAGCAACCCGACCGTCGAGACCGTCGAAGCGAAAATCCGCGAACTGGAAATGGCCGAATCCGCCGTGGCCTTCAGCAGTGGCATGGCAGCGATCAGCAGCGTGCTCTACACCTTCCTCGCCAATGGCGATCGCGTGGTGTCGACCAAGGACAGCTACGGCGGCACCAACAAAATCTTCGAAGAATTCCTGCCGCGCACCGGCGTCGCGGTGACCTTGTGCGAGACCTTCGACCACGAGGAAATCGAGCGGGAAATCGCCAAGGGCTGCCAGGTCCTGTACCTGGAAACGCCAACCAACCCGACCCTGAAAATCCTCGACATCCCACGCCTGGTTGCGGCGGCGAAACGCGTCGGCGCCCTGGTGGTGGCGGACAACACCTTCGCCACGCCGCTGAACCAGAACCCGCTGGCACTGGGTGTCGACGTGGTGATCCACAGCGCAACCAAGTTCCTCAGCGGCCACGGCGATGTACTCGGTGGCCTGGTGTGCGGCAGCGAAGCCTTGATGGCGAAGGTGCGTCATTACCGCGAAATCAACGGCGCCACGCTCGACCCGTTCTCGGCCTACATGATCATCCGTGGCATGAAAACCCTCGCCCTGCGCATGCGCCAGCAACAGGCGAGCGCCCGTGCCCTGGCGGAGTTCCTCTGCACCGAACCGCTGGTGGAATCGGTCAACTATCCCGGTTTGCCTAGCCATCCGAACCATGCCGTGGCCTGCGCGCAAATGTCCGGGTTCGGCGCCATCGTCAGTTTTGTCCTCAAGGGCGGGATGGACACGGTCAAGGTGCTGTTGCCGCGCCTGCGATTTGCTCATTGCGCGGGCAATCTCGGCGCAGTCGAAACCATCTACGGCCCGGCCCGTACCACCAGCCATGTCGAAAACACTTTGGAAGAACGCCTGGCCCTGGGGATTTCCGAAGGGCTGGTGCGGGTGTCGGTCGGCATCGAAGACACCGACGACTTGTTGGACGACCTGAAACAGGCCTTCGCCTTCGCCAGGAAAACCCTCAACCCGCAACTCAATGAAGTGCTCACCGAGACCGCAAGCTGAAGTCAGCAAGTTGATAACCCCGCGACAAGGCTGTCAGCGGGGCGTTCATGAATAGGAATAATAATAAAAGCTCAGCGGCGCTTGTCTGACTCGCGTAGATGTCGATGCGCGCCCTGACATTTCATGAGAAACAACCATGTCCCTAACAGAACAACAAAGCAGTACGCGGGCCGGCTTCAAGCAGGAAATGCAGACGCGCCATATCGTCATGCTCGCCTTGGGCGGCGTGATCGGCACCGGGCTGTTCCTGACCTCCGGCTACACCGTCAACCAGGCCGGCCCGATGGGGGCGGTCATTGCGTACGTCATCGGCGCGCTCATGGTCTACATGGTGATGATGTGCCTCGGTGAGCTGGCGGTGCAGATGCCGGAAACCGGCTCGTTCAGCACCTACGCCACCCGCTTCCTCGGCCCTGGCACTGGCTACACCGTGGCGTGGCTGTATTGGCTGACGTGGACGGTGGCGATCGGTTCCGAATTCACCGCCGCCGGCATCCTCATGGCGCGATGGTTTCCCGACACCCCGGTGTGGATCTGGAGCGCGCTGTTTGCTGGCGTGGTGTTCCTCACCAACGTGGTCTCGGTGCGTTTGTTCGCCGAAACCGAGTTCTGGTTGTCGTTGATCAAAGTGCTGACCGTGGTGGTGTTCCTGCTGATCGGCGGTGGTGCGATTCTCGGCCTGTTGAACATCGACCAGGCCCACAGCATCGGCTTGAGTAACTTTACTCGCGAAGGGCTTTTTCCTACGGGCTTCATGCCGATTGCGATGACGCTGCTGGCAGTTTCCTTCGCCTTCTCCGGCACTGAACTGATCGGCATCGCCGCCGGCGAAACCAAGGATCCGCAACGCAACGTACCCCGCGCCATCCGCACCACGGTGCTGCGCCTGGCGGTGTTTTTTGTCGGGACCATTTTTGTCCTCGCGACGCTGTTGCCCCGCGAACAGGCCGGCCTGGTGGAAAGCCCGTTCGTCACGGTGTTCACCTACATCGGCATTCCGTACTCCGCCGACATCATGAACTTCGTGATCATCACCGCCCTGTTGTCGGCGGCCAATTCCGGGCTGTACGCCGCTTCGCGGATGCTTTGGACCCTCAGTGACCAAGGCCACTTGCCCAAGCAGTTCTCGGCCCTGACCCGCATGGGCACGCCGCTCAACGCGATCATCGTCAGCATGGCCGGCGGCGCCGCGTCGTTGCTCAGCAGCGTGTTTGCCGCCGATACCATCTACCTGGCGTTGGTGTCGATTTCCGGCCTGGCCGTGGTGGTGGTGTGGATGAGCATCGCCGCGAGCCAGATCGGTTTCCGTCGTCACTACGTCGCCAACGGCGGCGACATTCGCGACCTCAAGTTCCGGGTTCGTGGTTATCCGTGGGTGCCACTGGGGGCGCTGGTGTGCTGCAGCCTGGCGTGCATCGGCATCGCCTTCGACCCTGAACAACGGGTGGCGCTGTACTTCGGCTTGCCGTTCATCGCCTGGTGTTACTTCGTGTATTACATTACCCGCAAAAGCCGCGAGCGACGCTTGTCGGTCGCCCTCGTGGCACAACCGTCCGACGCGTTCTAACCGCGGCGACGGGGCGGGCAAACGGGCCCGGTGCGTGGGGGTTAACGAGGTAGAACCATGAAGCAAAAAACGTTGCCCCCGTTGAACTGGTTGCGGGCATTTGAAGTGTCCGCCCGCTGCCTGAACTTCACCCACGCCGCCGACGAATTGTTCTTGACCCAGGGCGCGGTCAGCCAGCAGATCCGCCAGTTGGAAAGTCACCTAGGCGTGGCGCTGTTCAAGCGCTTGCCCCGCGGCCTGGGCCTGACCGAGGAAGGCCAGGCCTACCTGCCGGTGGTGCAGGACGCGATCACACGACTGGCTGTAGGCACCAACGAAATCTTCGGCCAGCACAAGCGCCGGCCGATCAAGGTGCGCGGCAGCCTGGCGTTTTTCGTGCACTGGCTGGCGCCGAAACTGGTGGATTTCCGTCAGGCGCATCCCCACGTCGACATCCGCTACATCAGCAACATCTGGGTCAAGGAGCTGGACGGTGAGGACGACATGGAAATCCGCTGGGGGCACGGCCAATGGCCCGGCCTGGTGTCGCAGCGCCTGACCTGGGACACCTTGTTTCCAGTGTGCGCGCCGGCCTTGATGGCGACGCTGAAGGTGCCGGCGGACGTGGCCAAGCATCCGTTGCTGCACGTGTTGGGTTATGAAGAGGGCTGGGGTTACTGGCTGAACAGGGTCGGCGTCGACTGTGTGGATTCATCGACCGGCCTGCAATTCGACACGCTGGTCTGCACCTTGCGCATGGCCGAGCTGGGGCAGGGGATTGCCCTGGCGCGGTCGTCGATGGTCAGTGAATTGCTGGACGACGGACGCCTCGTCGAGCCCTTCGCCCAGCGCATCGAAGCCAGCGAATCGTTCTACCTGGTGCGCAGCTCCGGGGCCGAGCAACACCCGGACGCAGCACGGTTTTCCACCTGGCTGGTGGAGCAGGCGCATCGTTTCAAATGAGCTGTTTTATCTGAGTTTGCGGAGTTGACCATGCGCTATGTGAGTACCCGAAATTCCGCCGTGCAGGTCGATTTCGAAAAAGTCGTGCTGTCGGCCATCGCCGAGGATGGCGGGCTGTTTGTCCCGGTCGAGCTGCCGCTGTTCGAACCCCAGGACATCGCCAACTGGTCGACCTTTTCCTACGACGAACTCGCCTATCGAGTGATGCAGCCGTTCGTGGGCGAGGCGATTCCCGAGGCGGATTTCAAGCGCTTGCTCAAGGAGGCCGGCAGCCAGTTCAGCCATCGCTCCCTGGCGCCGCTGCATCAAGTGGATCGCAACGAATGGGTCCTGGAATTGTTCCATGGCCCGACCCGTTCCTCGAAGGATTTTGCTGCGCAATTGCAGGCGCGGCTGGTGCAATACTTCCTGCGCAAACGCGGGCGTCGCGCCGTCGTGATCGGCGTGACCAACGGCGACACCGGCCTGGCCGCCATCGAGGCCTTCAAGCACTGCGACGAGACTGACGTGGTGGTGATCTACCCCGAGGCCGGCGTACCGCAAGACCAGCTTCACGACCTGCAAGCAACGGCGCATCCGCGGATTCATCAAGTCGCCGTGGAGGGCAGTTTCGATGAATGCCAGACCTTGATCACGCAACTGTTCCGAGAGCATGAGGCGATCAGTTTCAACTCCAGCAACTGGGTCAGCGTCATGGCGCAGTTGGTGTTTTATTTTCACGCGGTGTTGCAGCTGGGCGGCGGTCAGCGGCCCATCGGTTTCAGCGTGCCGGCGGCGAGTTTTGCCGAAGTCTATGCCGGCTACATCGCCCAGAAGATGGGCTTGCCGATCACGCAGATGATCGTCGCCACCAACCAGAACGACGCGCTGCATCAATTCTTCTTGAAGAATCACTACTCGCGGTTGCGCGCCAGCAAGACCCTGTCGCCGGCCATGGACTTGTCGATCTTTTCCAACCTGGAACGGCTTCTCTGGGAGCTCTACGGGCATGACGATCAGGCCGTCAGCGCGCTGATGCACACCTTCGAAACCGACGGTGAAATGAGCATCGGCAACGAGTTCTGGCTAAAGGCGCGGATGATCATCGATTCGTACGCAGTGAGCGATGAGCAGACGCTGAACGAGATCACGTCGCTGTATCGCGACACCGGTTATGTCATCGATCCGCATACCGCCACCGGCGTGCTCGCGGCGCGCTTGTACCGCCGCAGCCTGGTGGCGCCGATGGTGACTCTGGGCGAGATCTCACCGATCAAATCGGCGGTGTTGCTCGGTGAGTTGGGGATCCCCGTGGCGGCGCAAAAACGTGCGGTTTCCGAGCAGGCCCCGGCGCAAATCCACCGCATCCAGCCCGACGACCTCGCTGCCCTTCATCAACTGCTCGGCACGCTGTAACCGGAGGCCCCATGAAGCGAATACTCGACCCCCTCGACGAACGCATCATCGCCGAACTGCGCCTCAACGCCCGCGCCGCCCACGCCGAGCTGGCGGCCAAGGTCAACCTCTCGCGCAACGCCGTACGCCAACGCATCGAACGCCTCGAACGCGACGGCGTGATCCAGGGCTACACCGTACGCACGGGGGAGGGCGCGCAGGCGTCGTCGAACATCAACGCGGTGATCTTCGTCTACCGCTACGACCGCATGCGCGGCGCCGAGGTGTTGCAAGCGTTGCAGGCGATGCCGGAAGTGCTGCAGTGCGACGTGATGAGTGGCGAGTTTGACTTGATGCTCAGGGTCGGCGCGGCGAACCCGGAGCGGGTGCACAAGGTGTGGAAAGAGATCTCCGCGCTGCCGGGCGTGGAGAACACCGTGACATCGTTTGTGTTGTCGTCGGTGGTCTGAAGCCTCACCTCCGGCCCCCTAGGCGCAGAAATACCTGTGGCGAGGGGATTTAGCGAA
>NZ_JAOSHO010000332.1 GCF_025917275.1 Pseudomonas agronomica
GCAGCTCCTACGAGCGCGCAAGGGCCAAACCATAAGCTGCCGTGAACTGACTGGTGGCGCTTGTAAGAAAAATCCTGAAAGAGTACAAATGTACTCCATGACGACTCTCACTCCCCGCCGTACCGCCATCCTGACCTTCATCCGCGAGCGCATCGCCGAGCAGGGCCAGTCTCCCAGCCTCGCTGAAATCAGCGAGGCGTTTGGTTTTGCCTCTCGCAGCGTGGCGCGCAAGCATGTGCTGGCGTTGACCGAAGCCGGCTTCATCGAGGTCAATCCGCACCAGGCCCGGGGCATTCGGCTGTTGAACCAGCCGCCGCGTCCCGAGTTGCTGGACGTGCCGGTGCTGGGACGGGTGGCCGCCGGGTTGCCGATCGGGGCCGATGCCGAAGTCCACAGCCGTCTGTTGCTGGACCCGGCGATTTTCACCAAGGCGCCGGATTACCTGTTGCGCGTCCAAGGCGATTCGATGATCGAGGACGGCATCCTCGATGGCGATCTGGTGGGCGTACAACGCACGCCCCAGGCCTCCAACGGGCAGATCGTCGTGGCGCGCCTGGACGGTGAAGTGACCATCAAGCGCTTCGAGCGAGTCGGCGAGCGCGTACGCCTGTTGCCCCGCAACCCGGCCTATCAGCCGATCATCGTCGAAGCCGACCAGGACCTGGCGATAGAAGGCGTGTTCTGTGGCCTGGTGAGGCAAGGCTGATGGGCGCCGTCGTTGCGTTGGACACGCTGTTCAATGGCGGCCAGGTCTGGAAGGGCCGGCCTGCGCCACCGGCCGCCAGCCCGCAGCCCACCGGCCATGCGGCGCTGGACGCGGCATTGCCCAGTGGCGGCTGGCCGGAAGCGGCGTTGACGGAAATCCTTATCGGCGCGCCGGGCGTGGGTGAGTTGCAACTGGTGTGGCCGACCCTGGCGCGGTTATCCGCGGCGGGGGAGCGGATCGTGTTGGTGGCGCCGCCGTTCGTGCCCTATCCCCAGGCCTGGCGAAACGCCGGGGTGGACCTGCGCCAGTTGTCGATCATCCAGGCCGATCCACGGGAGGCCTTGTGGGCCACCGAGCAATGCTTGCGTTCGGGCAGTTGCGGCGCGGTGTTGTGCTGGCCGCGCCAGGCGGACGACCGGGCCTTGCGCCGTTTGCAGGTCGCCGCGGAGACCGGCCAGACCCTGGCGTTCGCCTGGCGCTCGATCCAGGAAGCCATCAACCCGTCCCCGGCGGCCTTGCGCATCGCCATCGATGCCCGGCCTGCGCAATTGCGGGTGCTCAAGTCCCGCGGCGGACTGGCCCGTTCGGCGCCGATCGCTTTTCCCACGCTCACAGGGCATTGAGGTTGCGATGCGCTGGGTCTGTATTCTCTTCCCGCAATTGGCGCTGGACGCCGCGCTGCGCCAGCGCCCCGATCCCGACGAGCCCCTGGCGCTGCTGACCGGCCCGGCCCAGCGGCGGGTGCTGCAAGCGGTCAACGGACCGGCCCGCGCCCTGGGCCTGCGCCCCGGCCAGACCATGACCGCCGCCCAGGCCTTGAGCAAAGGGTTCGCCACGGCCGAGTACGACGCGGCGCAAATCCAATACTGGCAACAATTCCTCGCGGCGTGGGCCTACCGCTTCAGTTCCCAGGTCAGTGTTCATTACCCGCGCACGGTGGTGTTCGAGATCGAATCGAGCCTGGGACTGTTCGGGCCGTGGCCGGTGTTCGAGGCGCGGTTGCGAGCCGAACTGACTGAATTGGGCTTTCGCCATCGCATCGTCGCCGCCCCCAACCCCGTGGCGGCGCGGACACTGGCCAATGCCTACGACGCCCTGGTGGTACCCGATAACGAAACCTTGCAAGCGTACCTGGGGCACATGCCAGTGGACCGGGTCGGCCTGGCGCCCGAGGTTGCCACGGCCTTGTCGCGCATGGGCCTGCGCCAGCTCAGCCAAGTCCAGGCCTTGCCCCGGCACACCCTGGCGCGGCGTTTCGAAGCCGACATGCTCAAGCACCTCGACGCGCTGGTGGGCAGCCGTACCCTGGCGCTGTCGTTCTACCTGCCGCCGGATCGTTTCGATGTGCGCATCGAACTCAATTACGACGTGCAATCCCACCAGGCATTGCTGTTTCCGTTGCGCCGATTGACCGGTGATCTGTCGGCTTACTTGTGTGGGCGTGACAGCGGCGTGCAGCGTTTTGATTTGCACCTGGAGCACGCCGGCTTGCCAGACACGGTCATCAAGGTCGGCCTGCTCAGCGCCGAGCGGGATGCTTCGATGCTGTTCGAGCTGGCCCGTGGCCGTCTCGAGCAGGTGCAGGTCGAGGCGCCCGTGCGCGGTTTTCGCTTGTGTGCCGAAGACCTGCCGAGCTTCGTGCCCCAGCGCCTGGAGTTGTTCGATGAACGTCCGCAGCAGTCCTTGCCCTGGGAACAGCTACGCGAGCGGTTGCGGGCGCGCCTCGGCGATGAATCCGTGCAAGGGCTGGGGTTTGGCGACGATCATCGACCCGAATGCGCGTGGCAGATGAAACCCCAGCCGCAACAACCGACCTGTCCACTGCGCGATGACATCCAGCGTCCCGGCTGGCTGCTCGGCGAACCCCAGGTTTTGCCCGAAGGCCAGGCGCGAATCCTCATGGGCCCGGAGCGCATCGAGTCCGGCTGGTGGGACGGGGCTGACGTGCGCCGCGACTACTACCTGATCGAAACCCGCACCGGCCAACGCGGCTGGGCCTATCGACCGGTGGGCGAGGGCGGGTCGTTGTGGCTGCAAGGCTGGTTCGCATGACCATCGAATACGCCGAGCTGCATTGCCTGTCGAACTTCAGTTTCCAGCGCGGTGCCTCCAGCGCCCTGGAACTCTGTCGTCGTGCCAAGCAGCAGGGCTATCGGGCCCTGGCGATCACCGATGAATGCACCCTGGCCGGCATCGTCCGGGCCTGGCAGGCGGCCAAAGAGCTGGAGTTGCAACTGATCGTCGGCAGCGAAATCCAGGTCGAGGACGGACCGAAGCTGGTGCTGCTGGTGGAAAACCTCGAGGGCTACCAGGCCTTGTGCCGACTGATTACCCGCGCCCGGCGCCGTAGTGAGAAGGGCCGATATCGCATCGTCCGGGAAGACTTCGACGAGCCGTTGCCGGGGCTGCTCGCGCTGTGGGTGCCCGATGGCGGGGAGCCCGAGGTGCAAGGGCGCTGGCTCCAGCAGGTGTTCAACGCACGCCTGTGGCTGGCTGTGCAGTTGCATTGCGGGCAGGACGATCGACGGCGGCTGGCGGACTTGCTCGCATTGGCCAAACGCCTGGGCCTCCCGACCGTCGCCACGGGGGATGTGCACATGCATGTGCGGGGGCGCCGCGCCTTGCAAGACACCATGACCGCCATCCGCCACCACGTCACCGTCGCCGAGGCCGGCCTGCGCCTGCACCCCAACGGCGAACGCCATTTGCGCAGCCTTGAGGCTCTGACTGATCTCTATCCTCGCGCCTTACTCGATGAAACCCTGGCAATCGCCCGACGCTGCACGTTCGACCTCGGCCAGCTGCGCTATGAATACCCGCGCGAGCTGGTGCCTGAGGGCCATGATCCGACGTCCTGGTTGCGGGAACTGACCGAGCGCGGCATGCGCGAGCGGTGGAAGGACGGTGTGAAGGAGAAGGTGCGGGCGCAGATCGAAAGCGAGTTGGCACTGATTGCCGAGCTGGGCTACGACAGCTATTTCCTCACCGTGCAGGACATCGTCAGCTTCGCCCGCGGCCGCCACATTCTCTGCCAGGGCCGGGGTTCGGCCGCCAATTCGGCGGTGTGCTACGCCTTGGGCATCACCGAAATCGACCCGGCCCGGACGGACATGCTGTTCGAACGCTTCCTGTCCCGCGAGCGCAATGAGCCGCCGGACATCGACGTCGATTTCGAACACGAGCGTCGCGAAGAAGTCCTGCAGTATGTGTTCCAGCGCTACGGTCGGCATCGCGCGGCATTGACGGCGGTGGTCAGCAGCTACCACGGCGCCGGGGCGGTGCGCGACGTGGCCAAGGCCCTGGGCCTGCCGCCGGACCAGGTCAATGCACTGGCCGATTGCTGTGGGCGCTGGAGCGATGAAGCGCCGCCGCTGGAGCGTTTGCGCGAGGGCGGATTCGACCCTGAAAGCCCGATGCTGCGCCGGGTGCTGAGCCTGACCCAGCAACTGATCGGTTTCCCCCGGCACCTGTCCCAACACCCCGGCGGCTTCGTGATTTCCCAGCAACCCCTGGACACCCTGGTGCCGGTGGAAAACGCCGCGATGGCCGAGCGCACCATCATCCAGTGGGACAAGGATGACCTGGATGCGGTCGGGCTGCTCAAGGTGGACATCCTGGCCCTGGGCATGCTCAGCGCGATCCGCCGTTGTTTCGACCTGGTCGCGCATTACCGGGGCGTGCGGCATACCCTGGCGTCGTTGCCCAAGGACGATCATGCGACATTCGAGATGATCAGCCGCGCCGACACCATCGGCGTGTTCCAGATCGAATCCCGGGCGCAGATGGCGATGCTGCCCCGGCTCAAGCCCAAGGATTACTACGACCTGGTGATCGAGGTGGCGATCGTGCGGCCGGGACCGATCCAGGGCGGGATGGTGCATCCGTACCTGCGGCGGCGCAATGGCGAAGAGGCGATCACCTATCCATCGCCGGAGTTGGAAGAGGTACTGGGCCGGACCCTGGGCATTCCGTTGTTCCAGGAACAGGTGATGCAGATCGCCATTGTCGCGGCGGACTACACGCCAGGCGAAGCGGATCAATTGCGTCGCTCCATGGCCGCCTGGAAACGCCACGGCGGGCTTGAACCACATCGCGAGCGCCTGGCAGAAGGCATGAAGAACAACGGTTATACGCCCGAATTCGCCGCGCAGATCTTCGAACAGATCAAGGGCTTCGGCAATTACGGCTTTCCCGAATCCCACGCCGCCAGTTTCGCCTTGCTGACCTACGCCAGCAGTTGGCTCAAATGCCACGAGCCGGCGGCGTTCGCCTGTGCACTGATCAACAGCTGGCCCATGGGGTTCTACAGCCCGGACCAGATCCTCCAGGACGCCCGCCGGCATCAGTTGCAGATCCGTCCGGTGGACGTGCGGGCCAGTGACTGGGAATGCAGCCTGGAACCGCTGGAAGGCCGGCAGCCGGCGATTCGCATGGGCTTGCGCCTGATCAAGGGGTTTCGTGAGGACGATGCCCGGCGTATCGAGGCGGCACGCAGGCAGCGGGCTTTCAGCGATGTGGCCGACCTGGGCGAGCGGGCGCGACTCGACGCCAGGGCCATGGAGCAATTGGCCGACGCCGATGCCTTGCGCGGCCTGGCCGGCGATCGCCATCGTGCTCGCTGGGAAATCGCTGGCGTGGAAAAACAATTGGGCTTGTTCGCGGGCCTGCCCGGCCAGGAAGAACCCACCGTGGCCTTGCCGACACCCACGGTGGGGGAAACCCTGTTCGCCGACTACGCCACGCTGGGCACTACGTTGGGGCCTCATCCGTTGGCGTTGCTGCGCTCCGAATTGCGCGCCCGGCGCTGCCGCAGCTCGCGGGAATTGCAGGCTGTCGAACATGGCCGCAACGTCAGCGTCGCCGGGCTGGTCACCGGCCGCCAGCGCCCGGGCACGGCCAGCGGCGTGACCTTTGTCACCCTGGAAGACGAATTCGGCAACCTCAACGTGGTGGTCTGGCGCGACTTGGCCGAACGCCAGCGCAAGGTCCTGGTGGGCTCGCAATTGCTCAGGGTGGATGGGCGCTGGGAGAGTGTCGGCGAGGTCCGCCATCTCATCGCCGGACGCCTGAGTGACCTGAGCGAATTGCTGGCGGGCATCCATGTGCGCAGTCGGGATTTCCGCTAGACC
>NZ_JAOSHO010000333.1 GCF_025917275.1 Pseudomonas agronomica
TGGTTTTCACAGAGCCTGTTCGGAACGGGTTTTAAACTCAGCGCTGCGGGCAGGGTCTACCTTGCTTGCAGGCAAATCGTCATTTCCATTCTCTAGACTGCGCCAGCCTCCGATCGGATGGTGCTTTTTGACTTCTTTATAGGGGACTTCGATGTCCGTACGACGCACACGCAAAGACGATGGCAGCCAATGGACAGTTGCGGACAGCCGCAGTGTTTACGGGATTCGCCATTGGGGGGCCGGGTATTTCGCGATCAACGACGCCGGTCGCGTCGAAGTCCGTCCGAATGGCCCCGACAGCTCGCCCATCGATTTGTACGAGCAAGTCGACCAGTTGCGCCAGAGCGGCCTCTCGCTGCCGTTGCTGGTGCGCTTCCCCGACATCCTGCAGGACCGGGTGCGTCAGCTCACCGGCGCGTTCGACAGCAACATCGCGCGCCTGGAATACCAGAGCCAGTACACCGCGCTTTACCCGATCAAGGTGAACCAGCAGGAAGCGGTGATCGAGAACATCATCGCGACCCAGAACGTCTCCATCGGCCTTGAGGCTGGCTCCAAGCCCGAGCTGCTGGCAGTGCTGGCCCTGGCGCCGAAGGGCGGGACCATCGTCTGCAACGGCTACAAGGACCGTGAGTTCATCCGCCTCGCGCTGATGGGGCAGAAGCTCGGCCATAACGTCTTCATCGTCATCGAAAAAGAATCCGAAGTCGGCCTGGTGATCGAAGAAGCCGCGTCGCTCAAGGTCAAGCCACAGGTGGGCCTGCGGGTGCGCCTGTCGTCCCTGGCGTCGAGCAAGTGGGCCGATACCGGAGGCGAGAAATCCAAGTTCGGCTTGTCGGCCGCGCAATTGCTCTCGGTGGTTGAGCGCTTCCGCGACGCCGGCCTGGACCAGGGTATTCGCCTGCTGCATTTCCACATGGGTTCGCAGATCGCCAACCTGGCGGACTACCAACATGGCTTCAAGGAAGCGATCCGTTACTACGGCGAGCTGCGCAACCTTGGCCTGCCGGTGGATCACATCGACGTCGGCGGCGGCCTGGGCGTGGACTACGACGGTACGCACTCGCGCAACGCCAGCTCCATCAACTACGACATGGACGATTACGCCGGTGTCGTGGTGGGCATGCTCAAGGAGTTCTGCGATGCCCAGAGCCTGCCGCATCCGCACATCTTCTCCGAAAGCGGCCGCTCGTTGACCGCCCACCACGCCATGCTGGTGGTGCAGGTGACCGACGTCGAGAAACATCACGATGACGTGCCGGTGATCGAAAACAAGGAAAGCCTGCCGGAAACCGTGCAATGGCTGGTGGACCTGTTGGGGCCGACTGACATCGAGATGGTCACCGAGACCTACTGGCGCGCCACCCACTACATGAGCGACGTGGCTGCGCAGTACGCCGACGGCAAGCTCACCCTGGCGGAAAAAGCACTGGCCGAGCAATGCTATTTCGCCGTGTGCCGTCGCCTGCACAATTCGCTGAAGGCCCGCCAGCGTTCGCACCGTCAAGTGCTGGACGAACTCAACGATAAGCTGGCCGACAAGTACATCTGCAACTTCTCGGTGTTCCAGAGCCTGCCGGATACTTGGGCCATCGGCCAGGTATTGCCGATCCTGCCGCTGCATCGCCTGGACGAAGAGCCGTTGCGCCGTGCCGTGCTGCAAGACCTGACCTGCGACTCCGACGGCAAGATCAAGCAGTACGTCGACGAACAGAGCATCGAGACCAGCTTGCCGGTCCACTCGCTCAATCCGGGTGAAGACTATCTGCTGGGTATTTTCCTGGTGGGCGCCTACCAGGAAATTCTCGGCGACATGCACAACCTGTTCGGCGACACCGACTCGGTGAACATCTACCAGAACGCCGACGGTAGCGTGTATCACGCCGGTATCGAAACCCATGACACCATCGAAGACATGCTGCGCTATGTGCACCTGTCGCCGGAGGAGTTGATGACGCATTACCGCGACAAGTGCGCCAGCGCTCGTATCACCGCCGCCGAGCGCACGCAATTCCTGGATGCACTGCGCCTGGGGCTGACGCGTTCGTCCTATCTGTCTTCCTGACAAGGGCATGTAGCGGGGTTGCGTTACTGAGTGGCGAGGGGGTGCAAGCTCCCTCGCCACCGTGCTTTGTACCGCAGGATTTTTTGCTCGGTCATCTACGTATTTTGATGTGTTTGACCGGGCGGCTTCCTAATTTCATGTAGTCCCTTTCCTAAATAGTCCTTGAGCCCTCTACTCGGCCAAAGCTCTCAGCGAGAATGCCCGGTCGCCCCTCCTGTAGAGAACCGCCGATGTCCGATCCAGCCCGCGAACGACCCTTTCGTCTGGAGATAGCTGGTCTGCCCGAACCCTTCGTAGTCGTTGCCTTCACCGGCAGTGAAGCCATCAGCGAGCCCTACGTTTTTGAGGCGCAGGTGCTGATCAGCGACCCGACACTGGACTTGGCCGGCCTGTTGTACCGCAGCGTCTGGTTGAGTTTTGGCGCTGCGGGTCGGGGCATCCACGGGCAACTCCATGAGCTCGTGCAAGACCGCCATGGCGTCGGTTGCCATGTGCGTATCGGGCCGAAGCTGGCATGCCTCGCGCAGCGCTTCAGCCAGCGCGTATTCAACGCGCGCTCGGTGCCGCAAATCATCCGCCAGGTGCTCAAGGAACACGGCATCAGTGGCCGCGACATTTGCCTGGACCTGAGCAGCGATTATGCCGCGCAGGATTTCTGTACCCAGTACCGTGAATCCGATCTGCAGTTTCTCCAACGGGTGTGCGCCCAGGCGGGCGTCCATTTTTATTTCGAGCCAGGCCGGGACAGACACGGCGTGGTGTTCGCCGATACCGTGGGCAGCGTTTCTGCGACTCACAAGGCCGTTTACAGCAGTCAGGGGCAGGCGGCGACCGTGCAGGCGTTCAGGGTGGACATCGACGTTTCGAGAAGACAAGTCGCTCGCGGCCAAAGTGACCTGATGCACTTGCACGGCGGTCGAACCCTGTCATTGGTGGCCCATCCCTACGAAGACTGGAACCAGCGCTGGCTATTGATCCAGGTTGAACATCGCGGACAGGGCGATGCGTACAGCAACCATTTTCGAGCGATCCCTCGGGGGTTGCCGTTCGTGGCGGATAGCGTCCCTGAAAAACCTGTGATGGTGAGTCGGCAACGTGGATGGGTGGTGGATGTGGCTGAGTCGGCGGGACAAGTGGCCGGGCGGGTGGCGGTGCAATTCGACTGGGTCTATCAGGGCGAAGGGGCCAGCCCCAGTCATTGCTGGTTGCCCTTGGCGCCGGAGCTGGCGGCGAGTGCAGTGGAGGGCATCCGCGAGGGCACCGAAGTGTTGGTCAGCTTCATCGAGGGGGATCCGGATCGTCCCTTGATCAGCGCATTTCTTGGCCCTACCGCCAAGGCGGCGACTTCGCGCGACTCCCTTTCAAGCGCAACGTTGAAGGACACACCTATGCCTCAAGGTGTCGATTCGCCGTTACTGTCTGCGATTCAAGAGGGTGAGCCGCTGATCCTGCTCTGCCTGCTGCCCGGTGGGGGGCGATTCAGCCCTTGCGCCCAGTCGATATGCACCTGCCGCATGGTCACGGGCGCGGCGCAATGAATGTTGCTGTCATGCCCGGCTCCGCGCCTCAATGGCTATTGCTCGATGTGCCGCAGGCTCCCGACGCCGCGCAGCGCCTGCGGGCGCAATTTTCGACAGCCCGGCACTTTGCCCTGTTCGAAGGCACGGAATTTCATGAACTGCGAGCCCACGGTCCGCTGTTGGTGGACCTGCGGCGATCGCCCGCCCTGGCCAGCCTCTGTCATCTGGATGCGCGGTCCTGGCCGGGTTTGCTGTTGGTCACCGCCACGCCCGCCGAGCATCTGCTGGCGCATCTTCGAAGGATGTTGACGGTGACGCTGGGCCTGCACCACAAAGCCTTGTTGAGTTACTACAACCCCTACACCGCCAGTTATTTCTTCGATGGTTGCGACCCCCGCGAACTCAGCTGCTGGCTGGGGCCGATCAACCAGTTGCGCTGGTTCGGCGGCACCTGGGCTGATCGGTCGATGGGGGGCCAGGGCTGGCAACAACTCTTCAATCCAGAGCTTGCGGTGCCCGCGTTGGAAAATGAACAGGGCCTCAGCGCCAGGCAGCAGGGCAAGTTGCAGGCCTGTCTGCTGGAGCGCCACGTCTGGCGATGGTCGCGCTCCACCGGGCGCGACTATTGGTTGCTCTGGGGGTATTTGCAGCAGGGCTTGGCCCTTGGCTTCAGCGAACAGGTTGTACTCGACGGCTGGCTATGGTTGCGCTTGCAGTACCCTGATGCCCAGCCAGTGTCGAGCCTGGCAGGTAGGTCGCAGCGCGAACGTCTCGATCATCTGCGACGGCTATGGCAGGGCAAGCATCGCTGAACGTCATGTGCTGCGGGGTTCGAGCCAGCCGTCACTGCGTTGCAAACGCCAGGCGACAGTACCCAGGGTCAGGCTGCGCAATGACATGAACAGCAGGAAGGTGATCCACAAGCCGTGATTGCCCAAGCCTTGCAAAACCCAGGCGAACGGCAGCGTGAGCAACAACGTCAGGAGCATGCCGTTGCGCATCTCCCGAGCGCGGGTGGCGCCGATGAACAGGCCGTCGAGCAAATAGCTCCAGACCGCAATCAGCGGCAGGGCCGCCAGGTAAGGCAGGTAACGGTAGGCGGTGTCGCGCACGTCGGTGATGTTGGTTTGCAGGTCGATGAACAGGTGGCCGGCGAGCAGGAACAGCAGGGCAAACCCCACACTGGCGATCAAGGACCAGCCGCAAGCGACCACCAACGAGCGGCGCAAGGCCAGGCGATCGCGGGCGCCGATAGCGTGGCCGCACAGCGCTTCGACGGCATGGGCCAGGCCGTCCAGTGCATGGGCGGTCAGCAGCAGGCCGTTCAGCAACAAGGCGTTGGCCGCCACGGTTGCGTCCCCCAGGCGCGCGCCCTGCACCGTGATCAGGAAAAAAACGGATTGCAGCACCAGGCTGCGAATGAAAATGTCCCGGTTAACCGCCAGCAGCGGCTGCCAGCTTTTCCACAAGCCCAAGGCTGCCCAGGCTATCCGTCCTGGCCAGGCGCGCAGCGTGTTGCGCGCCAGGGCCAGGCCGACCAGCGCACCGGTCCACTCGGCAATCACCGAAGCCCGGGCCGAACCGACCACGCCCCAGTCCAGGCCAATCACGAACCAGAGGTTCAGGGCGATGTTCACCAGGTTCGTCACCAACAGGATCGCCAGCGGCGCCCGGGCGTTCTGGGCGCCGAGGAACCATCCGACCAGTGCGTAGCTGGCCAGGGCCGCAGGCAAACCGAAGAGGCGGGTGTGGAAGAAGTCCCGGGTCAGTTGATTGAGTTCGGCCGACGGCTGCATGAAATGCAGCGCCACATCGCTCAAGGGCACCCCGACAGCCCCGAGCATCACCGCCAGCCCCATCGCCAGCAGCAATCCTTGCAGCAAGACCTGCCGCAACGCCGCGCCGTCACCACGCCCGGCGGCCTGGGCGGCGAACCCGGTGGAGCCCATGCGCAAGAACCCCATGGCCCATGCCAGCACCGTATACAAACTCGCGCCGACCGCCACCGCGCCCAGTTGATGGGCATGGGGCAGGTGGCCGATGACGGTGCTGTCGACCAGCGCCACCAACGGCACGGAGATATTGGAGAGAATCATCGGTGCGGCGAGCGCCCAGACCCGGCGATGGGTCTGGCGGTCGCGCCAGTCGGCGATCAGGTTGGACATGCGGGCTCCTTGATGGAGCGCGATTGTAACGGGTTATTGTTTGATCGTTCCCTGCGGAACTTGGATTCATTTTGGCAAGGGAGC
>NZ_JAOSHO010000334.1 GCF_025917275.1 Pseudomonas agronomica
GCGGGAGCAAGCTCCCTCGCCACAGGTCTGCGTCAACAGTGAATCCCCATCCCTCTTCCGAGGTAGGCCTGCCGAGGCATAGGCCGGCGGGGCCTTGGGCTCTACCATGACGGCACGCGGAGGTACGCCATGCTGACCCACCCTTCCATCGTTCTACTGTTGCGTCGTCATCACCTGTTCAGCCAATTGCCGGAGCGGGTCTTCGAAGACGTGTGCAACCTGGCCGTGCTCAAGCGGCTGCCCTGCAACAGCACCCTCATGCACCAGGGCGATCCCGCCAAGCGGTTTTTCCTGCTGGTCAGCGGCCAGATCAAACTGTTCCGGGTCACTGGCGAAGGCCAGGAGAACCTGGTGGAAATCATCCAGCCCGGACAGACCTTCGCCGAAGCCCTGCTCTTCAGCCAGGCCCGCTGCTACCCGGTCAGCGCCTCGGCGATCAAGGACAGCGTGCTGGTGAGTATCGAGGGCACCCATTACCGCAAGGCCCTGGAAGACCAGCCCAAGGTCTGCCTGGCGATCCTGGCGAGCATGAGCATTCATTTGCACCAACGGCTCAAGGACATCGATAACCTGACCTTGGCCAGTGCCAGCCGGCGGGTCATCAATTTTCTGTTGCAGGAACGGGATCCGCGTGATGGTCAGGTGGTGTTGCAGGTGTCGAAGCGGCTGGTGGCTTCCAAGCTGGGAATCCAGCCGGAGACGTTTTCGCGGATTCTGCATCGGTTGGTGGATGGGGGGTTGATTGCCATGGAGCGGCGGC
This sequence comes from Pseudomonas agronomica, assembly GCF_025917275.1. GTDB lineage: Bacteria > Pseudomonadota > Gammaproteobacteria > Pseudomonadales > Pseudomonadaceae > Aquipseudomonas > Aquipseudomonas agronomica. The sequence goes on from NZ_JAOSHO010000334.1 coordinate 761, forward strand.
AGATTCGTATCCTGTCCGAGGATGACCTGGAGGCATATCAGCAGTAGTCGTTAGGCGGACCACATTCCTCCTGTGAGAGCGAGCTTGCTCGCGAAGGCGGTGCAACAGGCGATGAAGATGTCGAACGTACGGGCCTCTTCGCGAGCAGGCTCGCTCCCACAGTGGGGCGGTGGTGTGCATGAATTTTGTGGCTGCTGTAGATCCAATGTGGGAGCGAGCCTGCTCGCGAATACGGTATGACAGCCAATGAAGATGCTGACTGTACGGGCTCCTTCGCGAGTAGGCTCGCTCCCACAGGAACCGGCGATTATCAAGAGTCAGGGGGCATACCTACCCCACCTCCAACAACCCAACTACCCGCGAAAACACCTGCTCTATCTCAGACTCACCACAATCCACCCCAAACCGCTTGCGTACCCCCAGTTGGCTCAGGATCAGATGCACATCCGCCGTCAGGTCATGCAACCGCAGACAAGCCTGCACGCACTGCAACGGACACCCATCCAACGCAACGATCCGCCGCCCCGAGCGGGCCTTGTTGACCAGCGGCGGCACCTGCCCGCCCACCCCGACAATGCATGACATCTGCGCCAAGCCCGCACGGTCCAGGCGCAGCGCAACAGTGTTGGCCAGTTGCGCCACGTTCGAGCAACCGGAACACGAATACACCAAGGGAAGCGCGTCAGAGGCTTTCATCACACCGTCGCCAGCCCCTTCCCTGCCCGCTCCAAATTGCGCCACAACCACGGCGGCAACACCTCCGGATCAAGGCTATCGATCAAATTCTTCAACGCCAGCCCCAACTCCGTATCTCCCTCGATCACCAACCGCCGTCGAAAGAACAACGTGTCCGGGTCTTCCTGACGACTGGCCAGCAACAGGAACTCACGCCAGTTACCGCTGATGGACACCTGCGCGTCGGCCCGTTCGGCGATGCGCAGGCCGTCGCGGCCGAGGGTCATGTACCAGCATAACTTCAGATCAGGCACCCGAAGGCATAACCAACGATCGCGCAGCACCTCGAACCCGCCCTCGCGCAGCGGCTCGGCCAGGCAGCGATTGAGCGCTTGTTGCAACGCCAGCCGCTGCACCACGAACGGCACCTTGCCCACCAGCGGCAGCAAGCGATCCGCACCTTTGAGCACCCACTTCTTCGGACTCAGCACAGGCCCGCCTCCTCTACTTTCAACATCCCGGCGTGGCCGTGCCAGTAGCCGTTGCAACCGTCCACGAACAGCGGTGGTGCCTCGCCCTGGCGGACCTTGTCGAAGGCCGTGACCACGTCGGCCATGCCTTGGGCGCGCGGGCTGAGGCGCAGCACGTCGGCGCCGCAGGCGGTCAGCGCGGGGTAATCGGCGAGCAGGTTCGTCACCTCGCCCGACATCGTCTGGATGCCGTTGAGGGTGAACAATTGCTGCCCTTCTTGGCTGCTCAATGCCAGGCCGTCGGGGTAGTTGATGCAACAGAATTGGCAGTCGTCCTTGGGCCGGTTTTCGGCGCGGGCGGTAAAGCAGCGCGCCGAGTAGGCCAAGGGCAAATGACCGTAGGCGAAAATTTCCACTTCCGGCAGATCACGGTCCATGTCTCGCGCTTGCTCCAGCACATCGGCGATCAGTGCCGCCGAGCATTCGACCGGCGGCACCCAGCGAATCATGCCGCTGTCGAGCAGTTGCCCCAGGGCGTGGCCGTTGTACAGGTTCAGCGCCGGACCGCCCACAAAAGGCAATTTGCGTTCGGCCAAGAACTGCACGGCGCCCATGTCATTGGCCTCCACCAACAACTCGCCGTTGTCACACAGGCGGCGCAGCGAGGACAGCTCCGACGCCGCTTCGATCAGCGTCAGGCTCGACAACACGATCTGCGCCTGGCTGCACGCTTGCAGCTCGCGCCCCAGGCCCAACCATTGATCCAGGGAAAAGGCCCGGCGTTTCGAGCAGACGGTTTCCCCCAGGTAGATCACATCCAGCGGCAACGCCGACATCTCGGCGTAGAAATTTCCCAGTTGCGCTTTGTCCCAATAGAACAGGACCGGTCCCAGGCTGAGTTTCATCAGGCCTCCCTCATTGCCATGATCGATGGTAGGCGCCCAGGGTGGTCTGGCTGCCTTCGGACAGACCGGCCAGCACCTGGCGCCATTCTTCCCGCACGCGGAAGCGTTGCGGCGCGACCTGATGGGCATCCAGCGCGGCGCGCCAGACCCGGGTCACCTGCTCGACGTACGCCGGGCTGCGCTGACGACCTTCAATCTTCACGGCTTCGACGCCGATGGCCGCCAGTTCCGGCAACAGGTCGAGAGTGTCGAGGCTGGTGGGTTCTTCCAGGGCGTGGAAGCGTTTGCCGCCCACCAGGAACCGGCCCTTGCACAGGGTCGGATAGCCGGCCGGTTCTTCCGGGGTGTAGCGGTCGATCAGCACTTCGCTCAGGCGGGCGCTCAAGCCATCGACGTCCTCGCTCCAGCGCACCGCCTTGGCCGGCGAACAGACGCCGCAGAGGTTCGGCGATTCGCCCGTGATATATGAAGACAAGTGGCAACGGCCCTCGGCCATGATGCACAGGCTGCCGAAGCCGAAGACTTCGATCGGCACCGGACTGCCCGCCGCCACCTGCCGGACCTGGGCCAGGGACAACACCCGCGGCAGCACGGCGCGACGAATGTCATAGCGCTGCGCGTAGAACGCCAGCGCCGCCGCGTGGGTGGCCGAGCCTTGTACCGAAAGGTGCAGCGCCAGTCGAGGATGACGCTGGCTGGCGTAGCTGAGTACCCCGGGATCGGCGGCGATCAACGCGTCCACGCCGAAATCGGCGGCGCGGTCCACCGCCCGCTGCCAGCGCTCCCAGCCCTTGGGCTGCGGATACGTATTGACCGCCACGTACAGCTTGCGTTGATGCTGACGAATATGGGCGACCGCTGCGTCGAACTGCTTGTCATCCATGTTCAGCCCGGCGAAGTGCCGGGCATTGGTGTCATCGCGAAAGCCGACATAAACGGCATCGGCGCCTTGGCGCACCGCCGCTTTGAGGGCTGGCAGATTCCCTGCCGGGCAAACCAGTTGCATGGGGCATCCTCGTGAGGAAACTAAGGGCGCCGCCAGTCTAGCCAGCCAATCGGCGGCGACCTTGACGGCAGTCAATTGCCATCAATGCATCAGGTTCGCGAATGGCAGATACATCACCGGGTCGTGCTTGTGCACTTGCGTCTCGCGCTCCACCACCGCCAGGCCGTCGGCCCAGCAGGCCGCCGTCAGCATCGCCGAGCTTTGCTGTGGGTGCAGCTCGACGCACAGATGCCCGTCAGCGCCCGCCACCAATCGGGCCCGCAGGTATTGCCGACGCCGGTTGCGCTTCAACCAGTCGAACCCGGCGGGCACCTGCAGCGGCGTGGGCAGTACGTCCCGCATGCCCTGGGCCCGGAACAGGAATGGCCGCACGACGATCAACGCGGTAATCAGCGCCGCCGAAGGATTGCCCGGCAGGCCAATCCACGGCTTGCCCTCCACGTCACCGAACGCCAGGGGCTTGCCGGGCTGGATCGCCAGCCGCCACAGATCAATGCTGCCCAGCGCTTCGATGGCGTGCTTGAGGTGGTCCTCCTCACCCACCGAGACACCGCCCGAGGTGATCAGCACATCGCATTCGGCCGCGGCCAGGCGCAACGCTTGGCGACTGGCCAACAGCTGGTCGGGCATGACGCCGAAGTCATGGACTTCCAGGCCCCAGCCACGCAACAACGCGGCGAGGCTGTGGCGATTGCTGTTGTAGATCTGCCCCGGCGCCAACGGCTCGCCCGGTTCGCGCAGTTCATCGCCGCTGCTGAGCAACCCCACCTGCAAAGGACGAAAGACCTCCACCCGGTCGACTCCGGCACCGGCCAGCAACCCCAGTTCCTGGGCCCGCAGGCGCGTGCCGGCACCGAGCAATTGATCGCCCCGGCGCAGCTCTTCGCCTTCCTTGCGAACGTGGTCGCCGCGATTGACCGATGGCAGCCAGACCCGCTCGCCCTCGACCCGACAGCTTTCTTGCGGCACGACCGTGTCGGCGCCCGGCGGCAACGGCGCACCGGTGAAAATGCGCACCACCCGGCCCGCCGGCAGCGGCTCGCCCGGCCCGTCACCCGCGGCGATCCGCCCGGCCAGCGCCAGGCAACCGCCCGCAATGGGCAGGTCCTCGGCGCGCAAGGCGTAGCCGTCCATGGCGCTGTTGTCCCAGGCCGGCAGGTTCATCGGGCACAGGACATCAACGGCCAGCACCCGCGCCAAGGCCTGATCCAGGGCAACCCGCTGCACCGGCGGAGGCGGCGGCGCCTGGTCCAGCAGATGCCGGATCGCCTCATCCACGGGCGTCAACACACCGCTGTCGCACACCTTGCCGCTCATGGACGTGTCTCGCAGGCGGCCGGGGCGATACCGGCCTGGGGCTTGAGGTGCGGGGTGAAATTGCACGGCCCGGTGCGCCCGTCCAGTTGCCCGGCGAGAATTTTCTCCCAGCCGGTCCGGCAAGCGCCCGGCGAACCCGGCAAGCAAACGACCAGCACGCCATTGCTCATGCCGGCCAATGCCCGCGATTGCAGGGTGGACATGCCAATTTCCGCCAGCGACACCTGGCGGAACAATTCGCCAAACCCATCGACCTGCTTGTCGAGCAATGGCGCCACCGCTTGGGGCGTGTTGTCACGCGCGGTGAACCCGGTGCCGCCGGTCATCAGCACCACCTGTACCTTGGGGTCGGCGATCCACTGCGAGACTTGTGCGCGGATCTGGTAGATGTCGTCCTTCACCAGCGCCCGGTCGATCAGGTCATGACCGTCGCTTTGCAGCAGGTCGGCCAGGGTCTGGCCTGATGAATCGGTTTCGAAGGTGCGGGTATCGCTGATGGTCAGTACCGCAATGTTCAGCGGTTGGAAAACGCGTTGGGTCAGATGGGCCATGGTCAGCCGTCCTGTCGGAAAAGATGGCCCAGCCTGAACTGCAATCAATGCCGGGCCTATTCCTCCATGGAGGTACCTCCCTTGGCACCTCATGCAGGAACGATCCTATCCCCGTAGGAACTGCGTAGGAGCTG
>NZ_JAOSHO010000335.1 GCF_025917275.1 Pseudomonas agronomica
CCCAGCGGGGATAAATCCCCCCCAGACATTGCTGGTCCATAACTTATGTATTACAGATGCAACGCATGCCCCAACGCCCGCAACGCCGCTTCCTGCACCGCTTCACCCAGCGTCGGATGGGCATGGATGGTGCCGGCGATGTCCTCCAGGCGCGCACCCATTTCCAGGGATTGGCCAAATGCGGTGGACAACTCCGACACCCCCACGCCAACCGCTTGCCAACCGACGATCAGGTGATTGTCCCGGCGCGCCACGACGCGGACGAAACCGCTTTTCGATTCCAGCGTCATGGCCCGGCCATTGGCGGCGAACGGGAAGCTCGAAACCATGCAGTCCAGGCCGGCAGCCTTGGCCTCGTCCGGCGTCTTGCCGACCACGACCACTTCCGGATCGGTGAAGCACACCGCCGCGATGGCGGTCGGGCTGAACTCTCGGTGCTCACCGGCGATCAGCTCGGCGACCATTTCGCCCTGGGCCATGGCCCGGTGGGCGAGCATCGGTTCGCCGCTCAGGTCGCCGATGGCCCAGACATTGCGCATGCTGGTCTGGCAGCGATTGTCGATCTTGACCGCCGAACCGTTCATCGCCAAGTCCAGCGCCTCCAGGTTCCAGCCTTGGGTGTTGGGCTTGCGCCCGACCGCCACCAACACCCGGTCAGTGTCGAGGTTCAGCGTGTCGCCATTGGGATCGCGCACTTGCAAGGTGCTGGCCTGGGCATCGAAACCTTCGACGCTGTGCTTGAGATACAGCTTCACGCCCAATTGCTTGAGCGCTTCATGCACCGGTTGGGTCAGCTCACCGTCGTAGGCCGGCAGGATCCGCTCCTGGGCCTCGACCACACTGACCTCGGCGCCGAGCTTGCGATAGGCAATGCCCAGCTCCAGGCCGATGTAGCCACCGCCGACCACCACCAGATGCTTGGGCACTGAGGTAGGCGCGAGGGCTTCGGTGGACGAGATGATCGGCCCGCCTATCGGCAGCATCGGCAGGTTGACGCTTTTCGAGCCGGTGGCCAGCAGCAGGTGTTCGCACTGGATACGCGTATCACCGACCTCAACGGTCTTGCCATCGATGACCTTGGCCCAGCCATGAATGACCTGGACCTTATTCTTCTTCAGCAACGCGGCGACGCCGGTGGTCAGGCGATCGACGATGCCGTCCTTCCATTCCACGCTCTTGCCGATGTCCAGGGTTGGCGCGGACACGTTGATACCCAAGGCCGAGCCCTGGCTGTGGTGGCGCGTCTGGTGGAACTGCTCGGCCACATGAATCAGCGCCTTGGACGGTATGCAGCCGATGTTCAGGCAAGTACCGCCCAGCGCCTGGCCTTCCACCAGGATCGTCTCGATGCCCAGTTGGCCGGCGCGGATCGCCGCCACATAACCGCCCGGGCCGCCGCCGATGATCAATAGTTTGGTATTCAAAGTCTGCATCGCCTACTCCACAAACAAAGTGGCGGGTTGTTCGAGCAAGCCACGCAGGGCCTGGATGAATTGCGCCGCGTCCATGCCGTCGACCACCCGGTGATCGAAGGAGCTGGAAAGGTTCATCATCTTGCGGATCACGATCTGGCCCTTGATCACCATGGGCCGCTCGACGATCTTGTTCACGCCGACGATCGCCACTTCCGGCAGGTTCAGCACCGGCGTGCTGACGATGCCGCCGAGCGCGCCGAGGCTGGTCAGGGTGATGGTCGAACCGGACAGCTCATCGCGACTGGCCTTGCCATTGCGCGCCGCCGTGGCCAGACGCGAGATTTCCGCCGCGCTGTCCCACAGGCTGCGAGCCTCGGCGTGACGCACCACCGGCACCATCAGGCCGACATCGCTCTGGGTCGCGACGCCGACATGCACCGCGCCGGAGCGGTGGATGACTTGGGCCTCGTCGTCGTAGCGCGCGTTCATCTGCGGGAAATCACGCAAGGCCACGACCAGGGCGCGGACCAGGAACGGCAGCAATGTCAGCTTGCCGCGACTGGCGCCGTGTTTTTCATTCAAGTGAACCCGCAGCTCCTCCAGCGCCGTGACGTCGATTTCCTCGACGTAGCTGAAGTGGGCGGCGCGCTGGGTCGCTTCCTGCATGCGCTGGGCGATCTTGCGACGCATACCGATCACCGGGATCTGCTGCTCGTCGTGGCGTTCGGCATAACCCGAGCCGCCCTTGGCCTGTGGCGACGAACCCTGGGCCAGATAGGCTTCGAGGTCTTCATGCAGGACGCGCCCGGCGGGGCCGCTGCCCTGCACCAGGCGCAGTTGGATACCGAGGTCCAGCGCGTGTTTGCGCACGGCCGGCGACGCCAGTGGACGCTCCTCGGGATCGCGGGCCACCGGGGCTTGCGCGGTGCAGCGGGGTGCGGCGGTCTTCTCCACCACGGGTTCAGGCGTTGCCACTGGTGCTGGCGCTGGCTTTGGCGCCTGCACAGCCGGTGCTGGAGCCGGTTGCGCCGACTCCTTCAGGTTGCCCGCACCTTCCACCTCAATGCGGATCAGCTCGCTGCCCACCGCCATGACTTCACCTGGCTCGCCACCCAGGGCGATGACCCGGCCATGCACCGGCGAGGGGATGTCCACCATCGCCTTGTCGGTCATGACATCGGCCAATACCTGATCCTCGACCACCATGTCGCCGACCTTGACGTGCCACACCGACAGTTCAACTTCCGCAATGCCTTCGCCGATGTCCGGCATCTTGATAACGTGCGTGCCCATTCAGACCTCCATGACCCGTTTCAACGCCGCGCCCACACGGGACGGCCCTGGGAAATACGCCCACTCCTGCGCGTGCGGGTAGGGGGTGTCCCAACCGGTGACACGCTCGATGGGCGCTTCCAGGTGGTGGAAGCAATGTTCTTGCACCAACGACACCAACTCGGCGCCGAAACCGCAGGTGCGGGTGGCTTCGTGGACGACCACGCAGCGGCCGGTTTTCTTCACCGACTTGACGATGGTCTCCAGGTCCAGCGGCCAGAGGCTGCGCAGGTCGATGACTTCGGCGTCGATGCCGGTTTCTTCGGCGGCCACTTGGGAGACGTAGACCGTGGTGCCGTAGGTGAGGATGGTCACGTCCTTGCCCGGGCGGGTGATGGCGGCGACGTCCAGCGGCACGGTGTAGTAGCCGTCCGGCACTTGCGCTTGCGGATGCTTGGACCACGGCGTTACCGGACGGTCGTGGTGGCCGTCGAACGGGCCGTTATACAGGCGCTTGGGTTCGAGGAAGATCACCGGGTCATCGTTTTCGATGGAGGCGATCAGCAGGCCCTTGGCGTCGTAGGGGTTGGACGGCATGACGGTGCGCAGGCCACAGACTTGGGTGAACATCGCCTCGATGCTCTGGCTGTGGGTCTGGCCTCCATAGATGCCGCCGCCGCACGGCATGCGCAGGGTCATCGGCGCGGTGAATTCGCCGGCCGAGCGATAGCGCAGGCGCGCCGCTTCGGAAATGATCTGGTCCGACGCCGGGTAGACATAGTCGGCGAACTGGATCTCGGCCACCGGCCGCAGCCCATAGGCGCCCATGCCCACCGCCACGCCGACGATGCCGCTTTCGGAAATCGGCGCGTCGAACACCCGCGAGGTGCCGTACTTGTTCTGCAGGCCTTCGGTGCAGCGGAACACGCCGCCGAAGTAACCGACGTCCTGGCCGAACACCACGACGTTGTCGTCGCGTTCGAGCATCACGTCCATGGCCGAGCGCAGGGCCTGGATCATGGTCATGGTGGTAGTGGTCATGGCGGTGTCCAACGCAATATTGTTGTTGTGATCGTTCATGTCAGATCCCCAACTGCTGACGCTGGCGCTTCAAGTGCTCCGGCATCTCTTTGTAGACGTCTTCGAACATGGTCGCGGCGCTTGGAATCTGCCCGCCGGCGAGGGTGCCGTACTGCTCGGCTTCCTTCTGCGCGGCGATCACCTCGGCTTCGAGTTCGGCGGTGACGGCGGCGTGTTCCTCTTCGGACCACTGGCCGATCTTCACCATGTGCTGCTTGAGGCGGGCAATCGGATCGCCCAGGGGGAAGTGGCTCCAGTCGTCGGCGGGGCGATATTTGGACGGATCGTCCGAGGTGGAGTGCGGGCCGGCGCGGTAGGTGACCCATTCGATCAGCGCCGGGCCGAGGTTGCGACGGGCGCGTTCGGCGGCCCAGCGCGAGGCGGCGTAGACCGCCATGAAGTCGTTGCCGTCCACGCGCAGGGAGGCGATGCCGCAACCGACGCCGCGTCCGGCGAACGTCGTGGCTTCACCGCCGGCGATGGCCTGGAAGGTGGAGATTGCCCATTGGTTGTTGACCACGTTGAGAATCACCGGCGCGCGGTAAACGTGGGCGAAGGTGAGGGCGGTGTGGAAGTCCGATTCGGCGGTGGCGCCGTCGCCGATCCAGGCCGAAGCGATCTTGGTATCGCCCTTGATCGCCGAGGCCATGCCCCAGCCCACGCCTTGGATGAATTGCGTGGCGAGGTTGCCGGAAATGGTGAAAAAACCAGCGTCCTTGACCGAATACATGATCGGCAATTGCCGGCCCTTGAGCGGATCGCGCTCGTTGGACAACAGTTGGCAGATCAGGTCCACCAGCGGCACCTCGCGGGCCATCAGGATGCTTTGCTGGCGATAGGTGGGGAAGCACATGTCGTCGATGTTCAGGGCCAGGGCCTGGGCGCTGCCGATGGCTTCTTCGCCAAGGCTTTGCATGTAGAACGACATCTTTTTCTGACGCTGGGCGACGACCATGCGGTTGTCGTAGATGCGCGTCTTGAGCATGGCGCGCATGCCTTTGCGCAGGATTTCGACGGGGATGTCTGTAGCCCAGTCGCCCAAGGCGTTGCCCTGGTCATCGAGTACGCGAATCAGGCTGCGGGCCAGGTCGGCGGTGTCGGCGGGTTCGACGTCGATGGGAGGTTTGCGCACCGTGCCGGCATCGGACAGATGCAGGTAGGAAAAGTCGGTCTTGCAGCCGGGACGGCCCGAGGGTTCGGGAACGTGCAGGCGTAGCGGTTCATACGCTGGGTTCATGGCTTTCTACGCTCGATCTTGTGAATTTCTTGTAGTGGGCGCGCTAGCTGACGAATTTCCCTAGGTAGGTGGGAAATTGTCCTACAACAATCATAGGCTCGACGAAGAAGAATATTTTTCTCTGTTAGCTTGCTGTTCAGATCATTTGCAGATAAAAAATCTGCACAACGATAAAAATCAGGAAATTTTGTCTCATGCGTAAATTGGATCGCACCGACATCGGCATCTTGAACAGCCTTCAGGAAAACGCCCGCATCACCAACGCCGATCTCGCCCGTTCGGTGAACCTGTCACCGACGCCGTGCTTCAACCGCGTCCGGGCCATGGAGGAATTGGGAGTGATCCGCGAGCAGGTCACGCTGCTGGACGCCGATCTGCTGGGGTTGCACGTCAACGTGTTCATCCATGTCAGCCTGGAGAAGCAGGTGGAAGAGGCGTTGCAGCATTTCGAGGAGGCGATCTCCGACCGGCCGGAGGTGATGGAGTGCTACCTGATGGCGGGTGATCCGGATTATCTGATTCGCGTGCTGGTGCCAACGATCCAGTCGTTGGAGCGGTTCATGATGGACTTCCTGACCAAGGTCCCGGGCGTGGCGAACATCCGCTCCAGCTTCGCGCTCAAGCAGGTGCGCTACAAGACCGCGCTGCCGTTGCCGGCCAATGGGTTGACGTTGGGGACCTGAAAGTCAAAGGATCGCAGCCTTCGGCAGCTCCTACAGAGAATGGGTGGGTTCCTGACGGTGCGTTGTCGCCTGACCTACCGATTTCGCGAGCAGGCTCGCTCCCAC
>NZ_JAOSHO010000336.1 GCF_025917275.1 Pseudomonas agronomica
CCTTCGGCAGCTCCAATGCGGTGTGTTACGGCTGGACTACCGCCCCCGGCACCAACGGCAATTCCAATGTCGCGATGAACCCGCCCTCGGGATGGTTGGCCAATACCAACGCTCCGCCGTGGCGTTCGGCTGCGCGCCGGGCGATCGCCAGGCCCAGGCCGTGGCCGGCGGTGGTCTGGCCGGGCGCGCGATAGAACGGTTCGCCCAGTTGGCCCAGATGCTCGGCCTCGACGCCTGGTCCGTGATCGCGCACGCTGACCAGGATTCGCTCCCCCTGGCGCACCGCGCGCATTTCGACGGGCTGCCCGTCCGGACTGAAGCGCTGGGCGTTGCGCAACAAATTGTCTACCGCACGCTCGATCATGGTCGGCCAGCCCTTGAGGGTCAGGTTCGGCTCCGTTTCCAACTGCACGGTCTGCTCCGGTGAAGCCATCTGGGCGTCTTTTTGCAGGTTGATCAGCAGGCCATTGAGATCGACCTCTTCGGCACTGGCATTGTCGGCATCGACGCGAGCCAGGACCAGGATCTCACTGATCAGCGCTTCCAGGCGATCACACTCGCGCGTCAGGCGCGGCCACAGTTTTTCACGCTCTTCGGGGCTGGCGCGCTCCGCCAGTGCCAGGGCGATGCGCAGCCTGGCCAGGGGCGAGCGCAATTCGTGGGAAACGTCGCGCAGCAGTTGGCGCTGGCTGGCGATCAGGCTTTGCAGGCGCGCGCCCATGCGATTGAAATCCGTGGCCAGCACACCAAATTCGTCTCGGCGGTTGGCCAGCTTGGCGAGGCTGTTCTGCTGATAGGCCGCTTGCCCCAGGTCATGCACCGCGCCGCGCAATCGGCTCAGCGGCCGGGTGATGGACAGGGTCACCAACAGGCTGAACAGGGTCAGCACCACCAGTGCGATCGCCAGCGCGCTAAGGGGCCAGAGCAGGCTTTCGCGATGCCAGGCGTCCAGTTCGGGATGGGGGATACGGTAGATGAACAGGTACGTGTCGCCGGTCTTGGCGCTGGTGAACTCGTCGGTCAGGCGCCGCCAGGGCAAGCGTCGGTCGTCGTTGTTCTGGCGCGCCTCGAACGCGGCGGCACGGTGCGGAAAGGTGCCGCGCACCACCGGGTCGCCACTTTCGTTGAGCACTTGGACGTCGATGTGATACTGGCGCTTGCGCTGTTGGAGGATGTCCTGGGCGGCGTCTTCGCCCTGGCTTTCGTAAGTCTGCGTCCACTCTTCGGCCAGGGTATTGAGGCCTGGATGACGGCTGAGGATCCAGGCGTCCTGGTTCAGCATGTGGCCCATCAGGATCGAAAGTCCCGCCACCAGAGCGATGGCCAGCCAGAAACTGGCCAGGACGCGCCAGAACAATGAACGCACGGATTTATCCTCGAAAACAAAGAAAGCCCAACGGCGATGTGCCGTTGGGCTGGTGGTACTTCAGGGCATTATTGCGCTTTTTGCGGCTGTTGCGCTTTCCAGGCCTTGAATTCGGCCCACTCGGCCCGACGTTCGGCCTGCTTCTTCTGGATCGCGTCGAATTCTTTCTGCTGTTCCGGCTTCAACAGTCCACGGATCTGCGCATCGACCTTTTGATGCCGAGCCTCCATGTCGTCCTTCATGGCTTTCTGGTCGGCTGGCGACAGCTTGGCCAGGTATTTGTCCACCAGTTCACGTTGCTCGTGGCGTTGTTCGCCCATGATCCGACGAATCTGCTGGCGTTGCTCGTGGCTCAGGTCCAGTTGGCTGTAGGGACCTCTGTCATGCATCTGGCCACCGTGGCGCGGGCCGTCCATCGGCCCCATTGGGCCGGGACCTTCGGGCATGGCCATGGCCACGGTCGGCAGGGCGGCGGCGAACAGCAGGGCGGTAAGAGTCTTGCGCATGGTGTTTCTCCTTGTCTCGTTCCCGGTCAGTTCCGGATGTGTCCAGATTACGGAGATCAAGGTCAGCGGCGGTCAGGGGTGGGTAAAGCTTGGGTAAAGACGTTTTTGTGCAGACCTGACAAACCTCGGAGTCTGAACGCAATCCCCGTGGCGAGGGAGCTTGCTCCCGCTGGGACGGTCCGACGCCTCGGGCGAAGCGGCCCCAAAGATCTTGCGGTTGCTGCGCAACCGAGCGGGAGCAAGCTCCCTCGCCACAGGGATAGCCATGTCTCTTGGTCCAAGCCGTGTTCAAAGGCTGTAGTAGTAACCGCGGCTACGCAGCGCCACTATCCGTGGACGGCCGTCGGGGTGGGGGCCGATTTTCTTGCGCAGGTTGCTCACGTGCATGTCCAGGCTGCGGTCGTACAAGGTCAGCTTGCGGCCCAGGGCGAGCTGCGCCAGCTCCTGCTTGTCCAGCGGCTCGCCTGGCTGCTTGAGCAACGCTTCGAGCAGGCGGCTTTCGGACACAGTGAGCGTCTGTTCCTGCTCGTCGATACTGACCACGCCACGTACCGGGCTGAAAGTGAGGTCGCCCAGTTCGATCTGGCTGGACACGGCTGTCGGGTGGCTGCGACGCAGCACGGCGCGCAGGCGGGCGGTCAGTTCCCGTGGGTCGCAGGGCTTGGCCAGGTAGTCGTCGGCGCCCAGTTCCAGGCCGAGGATGCGGTCCAGCGGTTCGCCACGGGCCGAGAGCATCAGCACCGGCAACTCCGGGTGATCGTTGCGCAGTTGCTTGAGCAGTTCCAGGCCACTGCCATCGGGCAGCATCACATCCAGCACCACCGCCGCCGGGGCGGTTTCGGCCAGGGCCTTGCGGGCGCTCTGGCCATCGTGGCAAGCGCGGACCTGGAACCCTTCCTGGCTCAACCAACTGACGAGGAGCTCGCACAGCTCCTGGTCATCATCTATCAGTAACAGCTCGCTCATGACTCACTCAATTTAGCCATTGCCGACGTTGTCTACGTCCACCGCTGGCAAAGATACCGCAGAGCAGGGCCAATAGCGCTACCCCAGCGCCCACCACGAACCATTGTTGCTGATCGGTCAGCAGGCGTGGCAGGGGACTGGCCTGGGTTTCCTTGAGCTGCAGTTTCAAGCGCTGGTTTTCCTGGCGCAAACGCCCTACCAGCGCAGTCTCTCGTTCACTATTGGCGTTCTGCAGTTGTTGGGTCAGTTCTTCGCGCATACGCTCGCTGTCTTTCAAGCGTTGCTGCAATTCGGCGATCTGGCCGCCTGCGCTCAGGGATAAGGGCGTCGAATGACCGGTTTCGGAGGTTTCCTCGCCATGGGCGGGAGCCCCGATCGCCAACGTGACCAACAACAGGCACAACGGACCTTTGCGCATTGCAACTCCTGAATTCCAATCGAGATTAAGCAGATTAGACAGGTTGTCGGCAGGCGGACGAGAACAATGAGCCATTGAGCGCAATCAGCCAGGAAGGCTCATTGCGCCGGGGGATTTATGGCAGGACTTGCTTGAACGGCTTGACCTCGACATTGGCATAGACGCCGGCCGCTACGAACGGGTCGGCCTTGGCCCAGGCTTGCGCGGCGGCCAGGGACTCGAACTCGGCCACGATCAGGCTGCCCGTAAAACCGGCAGCGCCCGGGTCGCTGCTGTCCACCGCCGGGTGCGGGCCGGCGAGCACGATGCGGCCTTCGGCCTTGAGCTGTTGCAGGCGCTCCAGGTGCTCGGGGCGGGCGGCCAGGCGTTTTTCCAGGGAGTTGGCGACGTCGGTGGCGATGATTGCGTAGAGCATGTCAGTCCTCGGTTTTTGGCGTGGTGGGGTCGGCATCGTGCAAGTGACGGGACAGGTAGATGCCCTGGCCAATCAGGAACAGCAACGTCATGCCCAGGCTACCGAAGACCTTGAAGTCGACCCAGTACTCCTGGAACGTGAACGCAACGAACAGGTTGGCGGCGCCACAGAACAGGAAAAATGCGATCCAGGCGATGTTCAAGCGGGTCCAAATCACGTCAGGCAGGCTCAGGGCGTGGCCCATGATGCGCTTGATCAGCAGGCGATCGCCGATGAAGTGGCTACCGATGAAGGCCAGGGCGAACAGCCAGTTGACCACCGGGGCCTTCCATTTAAGGAAGGTTTCGCTGTGGAAGGCCAGGGTCAGGCTGCCGAACACGAGGCAGGCGATCAAGGTCAGCCACTGGCTCTTCTCCAGCTTGCGCTGGGAGATGAACAGCGCGCCGTAGACCACCAGGGAGCTGATGATCAGCACTGCGGTGGCGCTATAGATACCGCCTACAGTCAAGGCGTGACCGGCGATGTCGACGGTCCGGGGATCAAGTTTGTAGACGATGAAAAACAGCAGGAGCGGGATGAAATCGATGAATTGTTTCACAGTGGCAGCCAGGAGCAGGATGTGGCGGCATAATAACAAACATCCTTGGCCGCGATAGGGCCAGCTGATTTGAGGTAACAAAGTCCCGTGAATGTTGATTTGCACTGCCATAGCACGGCCTCCGATGGCGCCCTGGCGCCTGCGGTTCTGGTGGCGCGGGCGTTCGAGCACGGCGTGCGAGTCCTGGCCCTGACCGATCACGATACCCTCGAAGGCCTCGACGAGGCCCGCGGCGCCGCGACTGCGCTGGGCATGCAGTTGGTCAACGGGGTCGAGCTGTCCTGTACCTGGGGCGGGGCGACCATTCATGTGCTGGGCTATGGTTTTGATGTGACGGCACCGTCCCTGGTCCAGGCCATTGCCGAGTTGCGCGATGGTCGTTGGCTGCGCTCAGAGGAGATCAGCCGCAAGCTCGCCCTCAAGGGCATGCCCGGTGCGCTGGAAGGCGCGCGGCAGATCCAGCAGGAACTGGGCGACAGCGGCAACGCGCCGGCCCGGCCACATTTTGCCGACTGGATGGTGCGCGAAGGTTTCGTCAAGGATCGCGCCGAAGCCTTCCGCAAATGGTTGGGGGCGGGCAAATTGGGGGACGTCAAGCAACACTGGCCGACCCTGGAGGAAACGGTCGGGACGCTGCGAGCCGCCGGCGCCTGGATCAGCCTGGCGCATCCCTGGCACTATGATTTCACCCGCAGCAAGCGCCGCCGCCTGATAGCCGACTATATTCAAGCAGGGGGCCATGCCATCGAAGTGGTCAATGGCCATCAGCCGGCCGAGCAGGTCGGCAGCCTGGCGATCCTCGCCCGGGAGTTTGGACTGCTGGTGACTGCCGGCAGTGATTTCCATGGCCCGGGGGGCTGGTCCGAGATTGGCGAATACCGCCCGTTGCCGGAAGATCTGCCACCACTATGGTGTAGATTCAAACATGATCCCGTTATCGCCGACGTCTGAACAGGTAGAACACGTGAGTCAATTTTTCCAGATTCATCCGGAAAACCCGCAAGCGCGCCTGATCAAACAGGCCGTGGAAATCATCCGTGGCGGTGGCGTGGTGGTTTATCCCACCGACTCGTCCTACGCCATCGGTTGCCAGATCGGCGACAAGAATGCCGTCGAGCGAGTCAGACGCCTGCGTCAGCTGGATGACAAGCACAACTTCGCGCTCATCTGCAGCGATCTTTCGCAGTTGGGGTTGTTCGCCAAGATCGACACCGGCACTTTCCGCCTGCTCAAGGCCCATCTACCGGGCCCTTATACTTTTATCCTGAATGCCACCCGGGAAGTCCCGCGGCTGTTGTTGCATCCAAAAAAACGCACCATCGGCCTACGCGTGCCGAGCCATCCCATTGCCCTGGCGCTGCTGGCGGAGCTGGGTGAGCCCTTGATGAGCGTGACGCTGATCATGCCCGGCGAGACCGATCCGCTGACCGACCCCTACGAAATCCGGCAAATCCTCGAGCATCAGGTCGACCTGATCATCGACGGCGGTTTCGGCGGCATGAAGGCCTC
>NZ_JAOSHO010000337.1 GCF_025917275.1 Pseudomonas agronomica
GGAGCGAGCTTGCTCGCGATTCGGGTTCACCTTATTTCGATACCTTGCCGAGCACCCGCAGGCGACTTACGCCACCGTCCGGGAACACGTTCAGGCGAATATGGGTGATCGGTCCCAGCGCCTTGATCTGCTCGGCAAAGGTGTGTTCGGCGTGCATCTCCAGCTTCTGGCTCGGCAGCAATTCGCGCCAGAACAGCGATTGGGTTTCGATCTGGCTGTCAGTGCCGCCCTTGACGAACGCGCCCTGGATCGAGCAGCTGTCGGGGTAGTTGCCTTTGAAGTGCAGCGTGTCGACGACGACTTTTTCAACGATGCCGGCATGGCCCAGGGCGACGATCACCCAGTCGTTGCCAGGGGTGCGACGACGGGCGGTTTCCCAGCCATCACCCATGTTCACGCCGCGTCCTGGGTTGAGGATGTTGCTCATGCGACCGAAATGTTCGTCCGAGCAGGCGAGGGCGCGCCCGCCATTGAGGGCAGCAGCCAGGTCGATCTGTTCGTTATCGCCCACGGCCGACCAGTCGCGGTACGGAATGCCATAGACCCGCAGCCGGGCCACGCCGCCATCGGGGTAGATGTTGAAGCGCAGGTGGCTGAAGGCCTGGTCGTGGCTGATCTCGTGGTAGTGATGGCTGTTGCCCTGCAGCTCGACGGCCGACAGCACTTCAGTCCACTGGGTGTTTTCGTCCGGCTCGCCGTCCGCCAGGAAACACGCTTCCAGGGAAGCCGACGGTGGGTAGTTGCCGGTGAAGAATGAAGTGTCGATGTCCACGCCCTTGATCGAGCCCGGCACGCCCAGGCGGATGACCGCGCTGTCGTAGCCTTCGAAGCGCTTGCGGCGCGACTCCCAGCCGTCCATCCACTTGCCGTTGTCGTCGAACACGCCCTCCTTCCACACGGCCGGAGTCGGCTGGAAAAGGCGGTTGGCGTCGGCAAACCAGTCATCGGTTACCGAGATGATCTTGGTGCCCAGGCGGGCGTCGGCCAGGTTGACGAACTTTTCGAACGGTACGGCGTAAGCTTTCATTCTTCTTGTCTGCCTTTGATAAGTTGGCTGGGGATGCTTGCAGGACCTGGTGTCAGGGGCCGCTCGCTAAAGGGTCAGTAATCGGAACAACGCGATTTTGTTGATCTCCGCCAATGCGCACTTGAATTCGGCGTCTGCCGAGTGGTGGATGCGCGTTTCGAACGCAGCGAGGATCTGGTGCCGGTTGCTGCCTTTTACCGCCATGATGAAGGGAAACTTGAACTTGGCTTTATAGGCCTCGTTCAGCTCGGTGAAGCGTTGGAACTCTTCGGCCGTGCATTGGTGGATACCGGCGCCAGCCTGTTCGTTGGTGCTGGCTTCGGTCAGTTGGCCCTGGACGGCGGCAAAGCCTGCCAGGTCCGGGTGAGCGTTGATCAGGGCCAGCTGGCTGGCATGATTGGCGCTCAACAGGATGTCGCTCATGCGCTGGTGCAGGGTCTCGATCTCGTCGATCGATGCATCCTGGCCCAGGTCGAAGGCCTTTTCGGCCACCCATGGCGAATGTTCGTAGATATCGGCAAAGGCCCGGACGAACGCTTCGCGGCTCAAGGTGGAAGGATTGAGAGTCTGGAAGGCGGTCATTTGGACGCCCCCTGGTACGGATGGGTCTGCTGCCAATGGCGGGCGATGTCGACGCGGCGACTGAACCAGACCTGCTCATGGCCCTTGGCATATTCGAGGAAGCGCTTGAGGGAAGCCAGGCGCGCAGGGCGGCCGATCAGGCGACAGTGCAGGCCGATGGAAAGCATCTTCGGCGCTTCGGCGCCTTCGGCATACAACACGTCGAAAGCGTCCTTGAGGTACTGGAAGAAATCGTCGCCCTTGTTGAAACCCTGCACCTGGGTGAAGCGCATGTCGTTGGTGTCGAGGGTGTAGGGGATCACCAGGTGCGGCTTGCCGGTGGGGTTGTTCGGTTCCCAGTAGGGCAGGTCGTCGTCGTAGGTGTCGCTGTCGTAGAGGAAACCGCCTTCTTCCATCACCAGGCGCCGGGTGTTCGGGCCGGTGCGGCCGGTGTACCAGCCCAGCGGACGCTCGCCAGTGATTTCGGTGAGGATGCGGATTGCTTCGAGCATGTGCTCGCGTTCCTGGGCTTCATCCATGTATTGATAGTCGATCCAACGATAGCCGTGGCTGCAGATTTCGTGACCGGCGGCGACCATGGCGCGAATCACGTCCGGGTGGCGCTGGGCGGCCATCGCCACCGCGAAGATGGTCAGCGGAATGTCAAATTCCTTGAACAACTTGAGGACCCGCCAGACGCCGGCACGGCTGCCATATTCGTACAGCGATTCCATGCTCATGTTGCGCTCGCCCTGCAACGGTTGCGCCGCGACCATCTCCGAAAGGAATGCTTCGGATTCCTTGTCGCCATGAAGGACGTTGCGCTCGCCGCCTTCTTCGTAATTGAGCACGAAAGACAGCGCGATGCGGGCGTTGCCAGGCCAGTGTGGATGAGGAGGGTTACTGCCGTAACCGATCAGGTCGCGTGGGTAGTCAGCGCTCACTGCAGTTTTCCTTCTTGTTCGAACCATGTAGGTGGCGTCCCAGGCGATGGGTATCGGCTGGCGTCACGACGATGGAGTGATTGTATACAACTTTATCGGCGACTTGTAAGCCTGTTTTTTTCATTTTTTGCTCTGCTCCCTGGAAAAGCTACACTGCAAGAAACCTGCCTGTCTGGTCAGTTAATGCTGCATGGGCCGGCGTAAGCACTGGGTTGGGTGAAGAATACGGGGCTACGCCGCCTGCTGAGCGCATGGGATAAAAATCTATTTTTTATTGTGTACAATTTCTGTTTAAAGTGTCTTAATCTGCCCATCGCCGCAGCGTTGGATGCTCCGTAATGGTGCGGCCTGTCTTTCAACTGATTCAGGAGGCGTCGGGCCGGACTGTTCTGCAGCGAGGCGCGCACAATCAATGGGACGTTTGACTACTCATGTTTTGGATGCAGCGCACGGCTGCCCTGGAAGCTCGATCAAGATCGAGCTGTACCGTGTCGAGGGTTCGCAATTGCGGTTGGTTGCCAGTGCGTTGACCAATAGCGACGGCCGTTGCGACGCGCCGCTGCTGCAGGGGGATGATTACCGCAGCGGGGTCTACCAGATCCAGTTCCACGCCGGTGACTACTACCGCGCCCGTGGCGTTCAACTGGCCGAACCGGCGTTTCTCGATGTGGTGGTGCTGCGTTTCGGTATTTCGCAAGAGCAGGAGCATTACCACGTGCCCTTGCTGATTTCGCCTTACGCCTATTCAACCTATCGAGGCAGTTGAGCCCCCAAGCAACTGCCTTGCCCTGGAAGCGACTGCGCATAGAGCTTCTTTGGTTTTTAGCCCGCCCACACTGCGGGCTTTTTTTCGCCCATTGAATAGGCGGGGGCCTCGTCGCGAGCAGGCTCGCTCCACAATTGAAATGCGTTTCAACTGTGGGAGCGAGCTTGCTCGCGATGCTTTTGCTTTCTCAGCGGCTCAGCAACGAAGCCGCCCCGGCACCGCTGAACAGTGCAGCGCTGACCCGGTTGAACCAGCTCTGGCCCTTGCCTGTGCGCAGATACCGGGCAGCGCCATGGGCACCCAGCCCATAAGCCAGCTTGCACAGCAGGTCCAGCACGGTCCAGGTAACAATCATGACCAGCAACTGCGGCAGGAATGGCTGTTCGGCGTTCAGGAATTGCGGCAGGAACGCGGCGAAGAACAAGATGTCCTTTGGATTGCTGGCACCCAGGACGAACGCCCGGCCGAACAAGGCGCGAAAGCGCGGAATGGCGGCGGCTTGGGGTACCTCGGCGCCCTGGGAAGGCTGACGCGACTGCTGCCAGCTCTGCCAGGCAAGGTAGAACAGGTATAACGCACCGACAATTTTCAGTGCACTGAACAACTGCTCCGACGCCATCAACAACGCACCAAGCCCCAGCGCCGAAGCGCTCAACAGGCAGATCGACGCGATCACGCCACCCAGGAACGCCGGATACGAGCGGCGCAGGCCGTAGTTCAGGCTATTGCCGATCATCAACAACGACAACGGGCCGGGGATGAGGATCACCACCAAGGCGGCGCCACTGAACAACAACCAGGTTTCCAGATTCATTGCTTTGCTCCTGATGCACAAAAGCCTCACCCAGTGGGTGAGGCGGGTGGATACGGTATCGCTTACAAGAAGATGAACTTGGCGATGAAGATCGCGCAGAGCACCCACAGGCTGACGGAAATTTCCTTTTGTTTACCGGTGCCGGCCTTGAGCACCACGTAGGTGATGAAACCCAGGGCGATACCGTCGGCGACCGAGAAGGTCAGGGGCATCATGATCGCCGTGACGATGGCCGGGATGCTGTCGGTAGGTTCGTCCCATTCGATGTGGGCCATGCCGCCCATCATCAGCATGGCAACGTAGATCAAGGCGCCGGCCGTGGCATAGGCCGGGATCATCCCGGCCAGCGGTGCGAAGAACATGGCGGCAATAAATAGCACACCGACGGTCACGGCGGTAAGCCCCGTGCGGCCACCGGCGGCCACACCCGCGGCGCTTTCCACGTAGCTGGTCACCGGCGGAACACCGACCACGGCGCCGAATACACTGGAGGCGCTGTCGGCCTTCAAGGCGCGGGACAGGTTTTCGATCTTGCCATCGGCTTTCACCAGGCCGGCGCGTTGGGCGACGCCCATCAGGGTGCCAGCGGTGTCGAACATGTGCACGAACAGGAAGGCCAGCACCACGCTGATCATGCTGATGTTGAACACACCGGCCACGTCCATTGCCATCCAGGTCGGGGCCAGGCTCGGCGGCGTCGACATGACGCCGTTGTACTGCACCAATCCCAGGCCCCAGCCGGCCAGGGTCACGGCGATGATGCTGATCAGGATCGCGCCGAACACGCGGTGGTAACTGAGCACGGCGATCATCAGGAAGCACACCGCGGCCAACAACGGACCGGGCTCACGCAACGAGCCGAGCTTGATCAGCGTGGCGGGGCTGTCGACGATGATGCCGGCGGTCTTCAGGCCGATCAGCCCGAGAAACAACCCGACCCCCGCGCCCATGGCGAACCGCAGGCTCACGGGAATGCTGTTGAGCAGCCATTCACGCACCCGCGACAGGGTCAGGATCATGAACAACACACCGGAAATAAACACCGCGCCCAGCGCGGTTTCCCAGTTGTAGCCCATGGTGCCGACCACGGTGTAGGTGAAGAAGGCATTCAGGCCCATGCCCGGCGCCAGGCCCACCGGCCAGTTCGCATAGAGGCCCATCAGCAGGCAACCCAGGGCGGCGGCGATGCAGGTGGCGACGAACGCGGCGCCATGATCGATACCCGCGTCGGCCATGATGTTGGGGTTGACGAAAATGATGTAGGCCATGGTGATGAAGGTCGTCAGACCGGCGATCAGCTCGGTCTTCACCGTGGTGCCATGCAAGCTGAGCTTGAAGATGCGCTCCAGCCAGCCACTGCGTAATGGCGGCGACAGGTCCAGGGTCTGGGCTTCGGGTTTGCGGCTTTCCACAGCGAGTACTCCTCAAGAGTTTTATTGTTATTTCGGGCCCCGCGCGCCCCCTGAGGGTGACGGCAAGGCTTTGAGGCAGGTAAGGCTGGCGTAGTAGTTGACCTGATGGTCAGGAACTCGCACGAAGCGAATTATGCTTTTGTATACAAATAAAGCAAATAATGTTTTCTGTTTTGTCGACGAAATTTATGGAGATAGGGATATATCGC
>NZ_JAOSHO010000338.1 GCF_025917275.1 Pseudomonas agronomica
GAGCAAGCTCGCTCCCACAAGGGAATTAGGTTGTTCGATCCATTTTTTAAAGGACAACACCATGCGCATCGTCGTTGCCCTGGGCGGTAACGCCCTCCTGCGTCGGGGGGAACCCATGACCGCAGACAATCAACGCAGCAACATCCGCACCGCGACCGAACAGATCGCCAAGATCCATCCGGGCAACCAACTGGTCATCGCCCACGGCAACGGCCCGCAGGTCGGCCTGCTGTCGTTGCAGGCGGCGGCCTACACCTCGGTCACGCCGTACCCGCTGGACGTGCTCGGCGCCGAGACCGAAGGCATGATCGGCTACATCATCGAACAGGAACTGGGCAACCTGCTGGACTTCGAGGTCCCGTTCGCCACGCTCCTGACCCAGGTTGAAGTGGACGCCAACGACCCGGCGTTCCAGAACCCGACCAAGCCCATAGGCCCGGTCTACAGCCAGCAAGAGGCGGAAAAACTTGCCGCCGAGAAAGGCTGGGCCATCGCCCCGGACGGCGACAAGTTCCGCCGCGTGGTCGCAAGCCCCAGGCCCAAGCGCATCTTCGAGATCCGCCCGATCAAATGGCTGCTGGAAAAAGGCAGCATCGTGATCTGCGCAGGTGGCGGCGGCATCCCGACGATGTATGACGTCAACGGCAAGCTGCAAGGCGTGGAAGCGGTGATCGACAAAGACCTGTGCTCGGCGCTGCTGGCCGAACAACTGGACAGCGATCTGCTGGTGATCGCCACCGATGTCAACGCCGCGTTCATCGACTTCGGCAAGCCGACCCGCAAAGCCATCGCCCAGGCCCACCCCGACGACATGGAACGGCTCGGTTTCGCCGCCGGGTCCATGGGGCCGAAGGTGCAAGCCGCCTGCGAATTCGCCCGCAACACCGGCAAGGTAGCGGTGATCGGATCGCTGTCGGACATCGATGCTATCGTCCAGGGCACCGCTGGCACCCGCATCAGCATGGCAACGCCGGGGATCGTTTATCGGTAACGGCAAAACTTATGCGGCAGGCGCGGTGTCTGCCGTTCTCCACGCCTTCGAAGGAGAGACCTTATGGCCACGTTCCAACCCGGTCACCTGCACATGGAGCGCCATGCGCTGAACAAGGACGACTACAGCTACAACCTGTGCATCGACTACGAGATTGCACAGGTTCCCAAGGAGGGAACGGGCATGTCCTTCCGCCTGCACGGCACGGTGGAAGACAAGAACGTGGACGAGACGTTTTTCCTGGCCAAGGACCAGGCCTTCGACTTCGCCCGCCACGCCACCCGCATCGCCCAGCAATACGGCATGCCGAAGACCGCCAGCATCGGCTCGATGCACAAGTACTACGACGAAATGTTCGAAGACGTGCGCCACCAACTGGACGTCAAGCCGGGGGATCCGATGAAGCCTGAGCACCTGGCATAACCCGGTTAAAAGACCACCCCAATCCCCTGTGGGAGCGAGCTTGCTCGCGATGAGGGCGGGTCAGTCACCCTGAGTGTCGACTGATCTACCGCTATCGCGAGCAAGCTCGCTCCCACAAGGGATATCAGTGTTCTGAATATCGGTTAAACACCCTCACTGCCTCGCTGGCAACCCGCCACGGCTGACCTATGCTCAAAGCAGTACCCCCGGGTATTCGTTCAGAGGTCATCGCCATGAACATCAAAACAAGAAGACGCCTCGCCATCTTCATCACCTGCACCGCCACGCTTGCGCTGTACGGCACCGCGGCGTATCGGGTCGAGCAGGCCAGGCAGTTGCCCCGTGAATACGCCAGCTGCAACTTCGAACGCTGCATACCGCACAACGCATCCCTGAACGCTCTGCGCTGAGGCGGTTTCAGTCGTCTGGCTGATCGGTCTTGAGCCGGTCGCGGAAGGCCTTTGGCGAAATGCCGACACGCCGGCGAAACAGTCGGGTGAAGTTGGTCGGGTCAGAGAAGCCGAGCAGTTCGGATATCTCATAGATCGTCATGCCGGTGTAGGTCAGCAGCCGCTTGGCTTCCAACAATTGCCGCTCATGCATGATCTGCAATGCCGGCTGCCCCGCCAGTTCGCGGCACGTACCGTTGAGGTGCGACACCGAAATGCCCAGGCGATGGGCCAGGTCTTCGACCTTGACGTGCTGGCGATAGGTTTCTTCCACCAGTTGGATGAAGCCGTTGAGGTACTCCCGGGCCCTTTGCGGGCGCTGGGTCGAGGTGCGCCGGCTCATCACCTGGCGACTGACCCAGACCATGATCACGCTGACCAGTGCGTGCATGAGCATTTCCCGGGCCGGTTGATGCCCGACGTACTCGGCCTGCAAGGCGCTGAACAAACTGTTGAGATAATCAGCGTTCTCGCCGGCCGGGTAGGCTTCGGCCTGGGCCAGGATATTGACCGAATGGCCCAACTGCCCTTGCAGGTGCGTGACCAGCGGCGCTGCCAGCGTCACGACATAACCCTGCACATCCTCGGAAAAACGAAAACCATGGACCGACAGCGGCGGCAGGATCTGCACCGCCGGCTCGTCAAGCCGGGTGCGTTGGCCTTCAATTTCCAGCTCTGCCTCGCCCTTGAAGACAAACAGCAACTGGCACAGGTCGGCATGCCGATGGGGCTTGATCTCCCATTGGTGCTCGCTGCTGCGGCTGGAAATGGTTTCGCAGTGCAGCAGGTCCGGCGTGGGCCAATCCTGGCTTTCGCCATAGAGCTTGAACACCGGGATCGAAGGCAGCTCAGTTTTCTTCATAACGAGGATCGGCCTTGGGTTACGGGCGGTAATCGCACCGATTGGCAGAAAGTACAGGTTTCAGCGCAGTTTTCCCCTTCAATTGACAGGTCCGCAAGCGAAAAATGCACGCCAGGATTACTAAAAATAAACGTCGACCCTGGTCGCGTGCCTCTTGCGAGTCATAACAACAATGAAAACCCTCAAGACCCAAGTCGCCATTATCGGCGCCGGCCCCTCTGGACTGCTGCTCGGCCAGTTGTTGCACAACGCTGGGATCGACACCGTGATCCTCGAACGGCAGACGCCCGACTACGTCCTCAGCCGCATCCGCGCCGGCGTGCTTGAACAAGGCATGGTGCAGTTGCTGCGCCAGGCCGGGGTCGGCCAGCGCATGGACGCCGAAGGCCTGCCCCACGATGGCTTCGAGCTGGTCCTCAACGGTCGCCGCGTGCACATTGATCTCAAGGGGCTGACCGGCGGCCAGAACGTCATGGTCTACGGCCAGACCGAAGTCACCCGTGACTTGATGGCCGCCCGCGAGGCATCCGGTGCCCGGACCCTGTATCAGGTCGACAGTGCCCAGCCCCACGACCTCAAGACCGATCATCCCTTCGTGACCTTTGAACACGCCGGCGACACCTGGCGCCTGGACTGCAATTACATAGCGGGCTGCGACGGTTTTCACGGCGTGGCACGGCAGTCGATTCCGGCGGAAAACCTCAAGGTCTTCGAGCGCGTCTACCCGTTCGGCTGGCTCGGCATTCTCGCCGACACCCCGCCCGTCCACGAAGAACTCGTCTATGCGCGCCACGAGCGCGGCTTTGCCCTGTGCAGCATGCGCTCACGGACTCGCACCCGTTATTACCTGCAAGTACCCGCCGAGGAGCAGGTGTCGGACTGGCCGGACGAGCGTTTCTGGACCGAGCTGAAAAACCGCTTGCCCGCCGACCTGGCCGAAACGTTGGTGACCGGTCCTTCCATCGAAAAAAGCATCGCGCCGCTGCGCAGCTTCGTCGTGGAACCGATGCAGTACGGACGGATGTTCCTGGTCGGCGACGCCGCCCACATCGTCCCGCCGACCGGTGCCAAGGGGCTGAACCTTGCTGCCAGCGATGTCAGCACGCTGTTCAACATCTTGCTCAAGGTCTATCGCGACGGTCGCGTGGACCTGCTGGAACGCTACTCCGACATCTGCCTGCGACGGGTCTGGAAAGCCGAGCGGTTCTCCTGGTGGATGACGTCGATGCTGCACCGCTTCGATGACGATGCGTTCAACCAGCGCATCAGCGAAGCGGAGCTGGAGTATTTCGTCGACTCCGAGGCCGGTCGGAAAACCATTGCGGAAAATTACGTGGGCCTTCCTTACGAGGCTATCGAATAGCCGGCTATCGATTTAAACTGCGGGCATTTCGCCGCCAGGCACGATGCCCGCAGGTTCCACCGTGACTCAGCTCAATACTGCCCAAGCCCAACAGCCCGCCATCCGCAGCGTGCTGGTGGCGCTGATGCTGGCAATTTTTCTCGGGGCGTTGGACCAGACCATCGTCGCGGTCTCGATGCCGGCCATTTCCGCGCAGTTCAAGGACGTCAGCCTGCTGGCCTGGGTGATCTCCGGCTACATGGTCGCCATGACCGTGGCCGTGCCGATCTACGGCAAGCTGGGCGATCTGTATGGCCGACGGCCGCTGATGCTGTTCGGCATGGGCCTGTTCACCCTCGCCTCGCTGTTCTGCGGGATGGCGCAGAACATGGAGCAATTGGTGCTGGCGCGGATTTTCCAGGGCATCGGCGCCGGCGGCATGATTTCCGTGAGCCAGGCGATCATCGGCGACATCATCCCGCCCCGCGAGCGCGGTCGCTACCAAGGGTATTTCAGCAGCATGTACGCAGTGGCCAGCGTCGCCGGCCCGGTGCTGGGTGGCTACATGACCGAGTACCTGTCGTGGCGCTGGGTCTTCTGGATCAACCTGCCGCTGGGCCTGGGCGCCTGGCTGGTGGCCCGGCGCACGCTGGTGGGGCTGCCGGTGCCGCAACGCACGCCGATCATCGACTATTTGGGCACCGTGTTGCTGATCATCGGCCTGACCGCGTTGCTGCTGGGCATTACCCAGATCGGCCAGGGCCACGCCTGGCACAGCCGCGAAGTGCTCGGGTTGCTGGGTTGCGCCGTGGTCGTGCTGGCCCTGTTCGCCTGGCATGAACGCCGCGCCCGCGAGCCGTTGCTGCCCATGCACTTGTTCGTCAACCGCAGCGCGGTGCTGTGCTGGTGCACGGTGTTCTTCACCAGTTTCCAGGCGATTTCCCTGACGGTGCTGGTGCCGTTGCGCTTCCAGAGCGTGACCGGCGCCGGCGCCGACAGTGCCGCGTTGCATTTGCTGCCGCTGGCGATGGGGCTGCCGATCGGCGCTTATTTCGCCGGGCGGCGGACCTCGGTCACCGGGCGCTACAAACCGATGATCCTCAGTGGCGCCCTGCTCTTCCCGTTCGCCATCCTCGGCATGGCCTTCACCCCGCCCGCTGCGTTCTGGCTCAGCAGCCTGTTCATGTTGCTCAGTGGCATCGCCTCCGGCATGCAATTTCCCACCTCGCTGGTGGGCTCGCAGAATTCGGTGCAGCAACGGGACATCGGCGTCGCCACCAGCACCACCAACCTGTTCCGCTCATTGGGCGGCGCGGTGGGCGTGGCGCTGATGTCGGCGTTGCTGCTGGCGCTGCTGCAGGATTCGGGTTTCGCCCAGCTCGCCGGCTCGTCGATGATGGGCGAAGGGCATTCCGGCAACGTGCTGCTCGATGGCCTGAATGCCGCGCCGGGCGAGGCGCTGGACGTTTTGCGCGAAGAATTGCAGGAAACGTTCCGGCACTTGCTGATGATCAGCGCGGCGGTGTCGTTGCTAGGACTGGCGGCTGCCGTGGCGATGCCTGATCGGCTGTTGCGCGGGCGAGAAGAAAAGGCTCGTTAGCACGGACGACACCTGTGGCGAGGGGATTTATCCCGCTGGGCTCCGTAGGAGCTGGCGAAGCCTGCG
>NZ_JAOSHO010000339.1 GCF_025917275.1 Pseudomonas agronomica
AGCTCCTACGCAGCTCCTGCGGCGTCCGACGGGCGCAAGCTCCCTCGCCACGATGAATCACACCCGACTGAAGTGACCAGTCAGGGCGCCAGCGGTAGAAACTTGGCGTGGGCCAGTGATTTGCCAATCTGCCCACGGTGCACATTCACCACTGCATACGGGCTATCCGCCTTGGCGAGCAGCGAATGGTAATGCTCCCGGCGCTGGTCCTTGGATTTCAGGTGCGCAACGCTGTAGTCGGCTTTCGGCGTCTCGGCCGTTTCGTAGTGGAAATGCGCGTACCAGAGTGGAAAACCGTCGCGGTCGTTGATGGCGTACTCTTGGAGAAAATCCTTGCGGGTGCCTTTCAAGGCCTTGCGTTCACCCAGCCGCGCAACCTGTATCAGGTTTTTCTCAAACAAGTACCGAAGGTTGCCGTCAGTCGGCGGCAGTTGCAGGCTCAATTCGGTGCGCAGGGCGCTGCCCTTGTTGGTCAGCTCGGAAATGGCGTCCGACAGATGCGTGCTCAACGTCTCGTCTGCGGGTGTTCGCGGTGTTTGTGACGCCGCGAAAGCCCTGTCGAGTTCTTCGGTGAGCGTGCGGTAGCGACTCGCTTCATTGGCCATGATCTCCTCGATTTCCTGAGGATGGCGGCAATGCTGCCTATAGCGTTCAGCCCGGCGCAAACGCTCAGCCAACTCACCGAGCAGTTCGCGCGCATCGCGCTTGATCGCGTTGAGGGCACGGGTCGTCGGCACAGGAGCTGGTCGCTGCACCTCGATGACGTCCCAGACGTCTTCGTGGCGCGAATAGGTGGCGATGAGTTCGTTATCCACTTCGGAGCGCAGTTCGACGACTTCGATCGGCAGGGTGGTACCGGCCGGTTTGAGATCACCGATCAGAACGCCGCTACGGCGGGTCTTGATGACTTTTTTCTGCGCCCGACCTGCAGTCGCCTTGGCGCGTCTTGGCGGCTGCTTGTTCGGGGTTGGCTCGGGCTTGACGTGTGCCGCCAGTTTTCCAGAGACTTCTTCGTAGAGACTCTTGACCACTCCGATCATTCTGTCGAAATACGATTCGTGGATGTCTTCGGCATACAGGGTTTTCATCCCTTGTAGCGCATCCAAGGCCCCACCGTAGTGCTCGGTCAGACTTTCCAGTACTTGCAGCTGTTCCGATGGCGATAAGTCATACATGCGCATCTCGGCGTGGGTGCGCACATGCTTTCCCAGGGGCCTGACAATGCGGTACAGGCTGTCGGGCAGATCAGTCGAGCGATGTTTTATCGCCAGCATTGGAAGCGTAGCCAACTGCAGGCCCCTGATGCCCGTTGCACTGGCTTCATCGATTGGACGGTCTGCGGTCAGGCGCTCGAAAGCCTGGGCGCCCGCAGGGTCCAGGTTCAATAACTTGTCCAGGAGCTTGTCCTTGAGTTCCAACCAGTGGATTTTGCGATCATTGATGTCGCTGACCGCATCGATGAATTTGAAATAAGCTGCGGGGTCCCGGAGGAAGGCAGCCATTGCCGAACCTTTCTCCTGGAAGTGGGGGTAGGCCGCGTTAATGGCGGCATAGTCCATCTCGGCGACGACGAAAGCCTTGCGCGCATTGTTGATAATGTTTTCCATCAGTTTGCGAAGCATGTCGGAAGGTAACTCGATGCCCAGGCTGGCGCGCTCGGGTGCGCTGTCCAACAGTTTCATATAGTTGTTGGTCTGCTCGTTTAGCAGGTCGTAATACACCTTGCGTTTCGGCGCGCGCTGCTTCTCGGTATAGGCGCTGGCTTCTTCGAGTCTCTCCATCACGCTTTGGGCGACGTCCAAGGCCTTCTGCCGTTCAACCTCCTGCGCCGTGATGGTGTGTATTTCCTTGGTCAATTCGAACGCTCTTTCCTTGTTGAGGCGCCGCTGTTCGGCGATGCGTCTGGGGGGCATTCCCCCTCGCAAGCGCAGGCGCAGGTCCAGGGTCCAGTTGCCTTGATTATCCGTCTGCAATAGTGGCCCCCTGTGTGACGGGGCAAGCGGGTCGATGATGTTCACGCTGTCCTGCGATTCGAGGTCGATTCGATACAGGTGGCCTTCTACCAATGCGTGCCAACGGTTATCAATCACATACAACCCCTTGAGCGAGCCATGCCTGATCGGGTTGGGCAGCGAGGCGGGCTGCGCCACTTGCATGTTCCGCAGTTGGGCATGTTGCTCCGGTGTCAGGCGACGCCGGGCATTGGAAAATTTCAAATCGAGAATGGCTGCCGGGGCATCGGCGCCAGGCAAGGCTACGGGGCCTTCCAACAGGGCAGGCGTTGCCGGTGCAGGCCATTGCTCCGGGATGAAGCGTGTCGCGGGGGCGCGCATCGCTTGGTTTTTGATGGCTGTCGAAAGGGCAGGGAGAGACGGCTCGCGAAGGGACGGAACCTGGCTCACCAGCAGGGCAAGGTTGATCAGCAAATCGACCGCGGCCGATTCCCGTGTCGCCGGATCGCCACTGTTCAGCGCCGGGAAGTCCTGAGTGGCGCTGGCCATGAGGTTCAATAGCCAGACGCTGGCCATGGCCGGTCCGCGCAACAACGGGAACAGCAGTGTGTTGAACAGCAAGCTGCCGCCCTTGAGGAAGACTGCCCAGCGGCTTTCGCTGTTGGAGACCGACTGTCGGTCGGCCTGGGTCACCAGGGCCTGGGCATTGCAACCGTAGAGAAACTCCATGAGCTTGCCGTTGCGCAGGTATTGCAACAGTTCATCGTCGCCTCCGTCGAGGGCGAGCGTGGCCGGGGCGGGTTTCTCGGGCACGCTGAATTCATCGCCCTGGAAGAAATGCACAACGTGTGGCTCAGTGAAGCCACCGTTGGCATAGACCGGTCGAGCAGCGTCGGACATCCAGGTCAGGATGCTGTCCTGCAGATCCCCGGTGATGGCGACCGCCCGCAACAGAGCCTGTCGCGTGGGGAACTCCAGCAATACAGGCGTATACAGTGGCCGATACAACACATGGGGACCGTTTGTTGCGTCGTGCGCCTCGACGATGAACATATTGGTTACGACGTCGGGTCTGGCTTCTGGCTTGCGCAGGAAGGCCAAGTGGCGAATCACCACGGCACGCCCATCAATCCGCTGACCGTCAACGTCGGGTTGCAGAACAGCCTCTATCAGGCCTAGCCCTTGGCGGGTCATTCCGTTTCTATTGTCGAGCATGTTTTGCAGCGCTTCGAGCCGGAGCTGCGCGGGAATCTGCTCGGCAAACAGGCGTCGATTGTTGTGCGCTTGTAGCGAATCGCTCAACAGCGTCTCATGCAGGTAGCGCGGATACGTTGTGCCGATGTCCACTTGCTCGATAAGCCCACCCCGGCGGCTGATGAAGTCTGCCGTCAACCACGATGGCAATGCCAGACCTTGGCGATGGCTGAGTGTCACATGCCCACTGGGGCGCGAGACGAGGTTATCAATCGCCAGTTGGGTCAGGCTCATGGCCCTTTTTTCGCTGATGCCTACGGCGCCGGGATACCCGGCCGAGACGGTGAACGTCAGTTCCACATCGTCGGGGTGAAACTGGCGGGGCGGGACCTTGTTCGAACTGCTTTCGTTGGCTTTTTCCATCTGCGCGAGCAACGCGTCAGCGGTGAAAGTCCTGATGTCATCGATAGGGTGCCAGTCTTGGCCACGTTGCTTGACGCTGGCCAGCGCGAGGGTGTATCGCTGGAAGGTGGTCCGATCGGCAAGGGAGGCCTTTTCCAGCCATTCAGGTAGCAACGGCTTGAGTTTTGTCGTTGCTCCGGCGTTGAGGCGGGGCACGTCGCCCAAATGGCGGGTGGGGTCGCTCAGCTCGCTGTAGAGCGCTTCCAGGTCTTGCAGGCCAATGTGGGAGGGAAGGGCTATCGCCTCGACGTCCGCCAATTGTCGTTCCAGGATCATGGCGGCCTGGGTGTCGAAGGCATCGCCATCGATCTCGTAGCGTTGGCAGCTTACGGTGTCGACGACGTAACGCTTGGCTATCAACGCGCCCCAGTGGCGGTTGAAAGCCTCCATCGAATCGAAGGCCTGCACGGCGCTGCCGGGGCTGCAAAGCAGAATGACGAGTCCGGACGGGGTGTAATGAAGCAACAGGATCTCGCAGCTGGGCAGTTCGGTACGGGACATGCCCTGGGTGACCCTGCTTTTCAGGCTGTAGGCATAGACCGGTGAAGGATTCTGGCTGACGCGTTGGTCGCGGTCTGGCCAGCGGACGATCTGGTCAAGGGCTTCGCGTGCCGGTTCAGGCAGTCTCGGTTGGCGCAGCGCTTGGACATGCAGCCCGTTCTTGAGCGTATCGCTGAGCCATTGCCAGCGATTGGTGCGGGCGCCGGCGTGCGTTGTGGCGCCGTTGTCGATGTCCAGGTTCCAGTAGCGAGCCAGTGCATCGGCGAGGCCGATCGGTACCGTCCAGGGTAGCTCCGCCAACAGTTTTTCAATGACGGCCATGTCCAGACCGCCGGCGGCTGGTTGGGGACGGTGTGGGAGGGTGTCGGAAAGATAACAGGCAGGCTGTCCGTTTGATCCCAGTTTCACGGGTGTACCGTGGGCCAGGTAATCAAGCACCAGGGGCATGAACGGTTGAAAGCGCCAGGCAGGCGTATCGGTACCCGGACACGCCAGCTGGGTCTTGGACAGGTCGAGAGTCAACGAGGGGTATCTTGCCTTGATGGCCTGTTCAAGCATGTCGTGTACGGCCTGCTCGAACGTGGGGCGGCCGGCGAATTGCTGGCTGACGTTTCGCACAAGCGCGCGGGGATTGTCAGCCTGGGAGAGCGAGGTCATGAGAATTCCTTTTCCTGGACTCGGGGTCGTCGGGATGACGACGAGTCCAGTATCGGGATTCAGGGCCCCTGCGTGCGGTATATAGATACCACCCGTTGTGCGCAGGTTGTGTCAGGTCCGGTCGTTATCGCTGCCCAATACGACGTTCAATGCGCTGCGGGCATCGTCGAGCTGCACCAGCGTGGCATGGCGGGCACCGAGCGCGTCGCGGTTTTCGATGGCGGTGAGGATCGCCTTGTGTCGCGGCATCGCCAGCTCATGCAGGTTGGGCCGCTGGTTGGAGTGCTTGAGTGCTTCGGCAATGGCCACCGACAACATGTTGCAGAGGTTGGCGAGCAGGTCGTTGTGGGTCGCGTCGGCGATGCGGCTGTGGAAGTCCAGGTCCGGTTGCAGCAGGGCTTCGGGGGTCGGGGCGGCTTCCATGCGCTGGTAGGCTTCGTTGATCGCGGCGATGTCTTCGTCGGTGGCGAACTGGGCGGCGAGGGCAGCCGCCGCCGGTTCGATGATGCTGCGCACGCTGGTGAGCAGGCCGAAAAATTCGTTCTGCGGGCTGCTCTGCATCAGCCAGTGCAGCACGTCCGGGTCGAGCATGTGCCATTCCCGCCGGGCCTTGACCACCGTGCCCACGCGAGGACGCGAATACACCAGGCCCTTGGCGACGAGCACCCGCGTGGCTTCGCGCAGCACCGGGCGGCTGACCGCATACTCTTCGCACAGCAGGGCTTCGGCGGGCAGTTTGTCGTCCGGCTTGAAGCGCCCGGAGACGATCTGCATGCCCAGTTCCTGGACAATGCGCGCATGCATGCTTTTGCGGTCTGAGGGTTTGCGGTAATCCATGGGACGCGGCGCGATCCTGTCGGCGAGGGGGGAGTGCTGCGCATGATAGCAGGCGCAGCGGATATTCATCAGGTCGAACCCTGGGGGCTGAATGACCTTGTGGCGAAGGAGCTTGCTCCCGCTGGA
>NZ_JAOSHO010000034.1 GCF_025917275.1 Pseudomonas agronomica
CTGGCGCGCCCGGAGGAACTGCGAGCGGTTGCCGTACGGAGTTCCTTGAGTAACGCATTCCTGATGGCCCACCCTGGGGCCGCAATGCTCCAGGCCGTGCTCGATCGGTTCCGGCTCAATTATGAAATCGTCGACGACACCGCGCGCCTGGCCGATGAGCACAACGTTGCCCTGACCGATGTCAAGGCCATGATCGATCTTGCACAGCAGGCCGCCCCAAAGGTGCTCGGTGCTTTTCACGAGCTGGCCCCGGAAGCGGAAATGGCCGCGGCTTTTCTAGTGGAGGCTGCTGCTACCTACTACAGCGACGGCATTCGCCCTCAGAGTGAGGTGACGATCTATCTGACCGGTCCCAGCGCGATGCGCGAGGCGGTGATGGCTTAC
The DNA here is from genome assembly GCF_025917275.1 of Pseudomonas agronomica. Taxonomy (GTDB): domain Bacteria; phylum Pseudomonadota; class Gammaproteobacteria; order Pseudomonadales; family Pseudomonadaceae; genus Aquipseudomonas; species Aquipseudomonas agronomica. The sequence continues at coordinate 385 of NZ_JAOSHO010000034.1, forward strand.
CTAAGAGCGCATTTCACGCCTGGCACCGCTGAAAAGTGGCAAGCGGCAGCTGCCATTCAAGACCTCGCTACCGTCAATCGGGCCACCGAGGAGGAGCTGGATCACTCCTGGAAGGAGAACGAGACCGACCTCGGGCAGTGGCTCGAGAATGAAAAAAAACACTGGCAAAAAGGCCGGTTCAAGGCCCGTTATGCGGGTGTGATGGCAGAGCTGCTCAAATACCGCACCCTGCAGTTCGACGAAGGCTGGCCGGTGATCGAGGGCCGCCACGTGTTGTCCACCGACCTGCTGCAACACCTGGCCGATGAGTTGGGTGAGCCCTTCATGCAGGCGATGAATCGCGGCCACAGCGGTGTGGTGGCTTTCGAGAAGGCGATCCCCCTGGGCTTTGATGAGCGTCAGTCGATTCTCACCCAAAGCGCTGGCGTGTTGCCTCCTGCGTCATTGAGCGATCCACAGACGCAACAGTTGTCTACCGCTGAGCTTTTGAACCGGCTCGCCGAAGACCAATTTGACCTCGCTCAGTTGAGTCCCCTGCAACGTCTGACGCTGGCTGCGTTGACGGGTGTCGAGGCGGTGGACAATCGCACTTTCGATGCGGCTCGTCCGAGGTTGGAAAACCTGATCAACACGTTCAGGAAACCTGGAACCGCCGGGGGCTACGCGACAATCGAGCGCGCGTTATATCAGCAGCAGGCACCCGCATTCCTGGCCGGATTCGCCAGTGCGGCAGAGTATCCATCGAAGCATGACGAATCAGCACTGGCATTGAAAAAAGTCGCGCTGCAACAGCCGCTGACACTGCGCCAGTGGGGTGAACATGTGGCGCGGATCCAGCAGGCGGCGAAATTGGAACATCGTGTTCAGATCATCGAGCGCATCGGTGTCGTCCTGGACGGTTTTGAAGCCGGTACGGTCAAGCTCGTGCCCCAGGATCTATTGCTTGATGGCGAGGGTGACCGGGTGGGCGGTCGTTGTTATCCCCTCGCCCTGGCGATGGCGGCAGCTCTGTCGGAGGACAAGGCTGCGGTCAATACTTTGCGAGAGCGATTTTTTCTCGGGGTTATCGAGCCAGAGGCAAGCGATTCGGTGTCTTTCCTGGAACTGATGGAGTCGTTGCGTGACGTGCAGGTGGATGATGTCGGCCGCGCGCTGGCACGTTCGAACTTGGACGAAGTGGCGCGGATGCTGGAGACCAGGACCACCACCGCTACGCTGATGCTCAACTCGGACAATCACGCCATGCTAGTGGCCAAGACGTTTGACGGCGAGCGGGGTACCTATCACTTCTACGATCCGAACTTTGGCGTGTTCGAATTCGAAGACCCGACCGTGTTCAAGCAGGCGCTGGAACAGTTCTTTCTTGAGCAGGACATGGCTCGTTATTACGCCGCGTATGGCGATGCGACGCGTCCGACTTTCGAACTGATCGAATTGGATGGCGCGCGAGTGTCGAACCTGTCATTACCCGGCGCAATGAAGGTCTCGCGACTGCTGAAGCCGGGGGCATTGCCTGGGCAGCCGTCCGTCCCTTTAAAACAGCGAATTGCCAGCGCCCGAGGGCAATCACTCCAGAAAAATCCCCGGCTCGGCAGTTGCCTGTCGGCACTGGATGGCCATTGGTTGGCGCAGCAGATCGATGAGGTGACGACCCACTTGGTGCAGGCGAACACGTTGGCCCCGGATCTTGTGCCGCTGTTCGATACCTTGGAGGTCATGTCGGATGGGTCGTATCAGATGCACATGGTTGATCCCGTCCATCCCGAGCAAGCGATCAAGATAAACACTCGAGACCCCCGGCTCCCGCGGATAAAAAGCTACATCTCGGAGCTGTTTTCGACCTTGGCGAATCGTTTTGCCGTTTCAAGCGATCCCTTGGAAGTGGGCAGCGTCCATACCCTGAATGCCGGTTTTGCCATACAAGCGCTATTGAACGCCCTACGGGGGCGTGAGGACACTGGCCGTCGCCTCAGCTGGGCGGTCCGGCTGCATGCCTATGTCAATTACGCGCAGCTGGTGCATGGCAACGTCGTGGATATCGCGGGGGTGGTGACATTGGTCCGGCAGGCGCTGGTGGAAGAGAAGTTGATCGCCCGTACGGTCGCACCTGTGGTCAAGGCCTCGGTGGGGGTCAGTTTTAACGAGGCGGTAGGAGGGCTGCTGCAGTTGGCGAATGTCGGTTTCGACATTTATCAATTATCCACGGCACAAAACGAAGTTGAACGGACTCAGTTCGGTACTCAACTGGCTTTCGATTCGGCCAGCCTGGCGTTGTCGGTCGGCGCTTATGCTGCCGGCGCCACGACGGTGGGCGCGGTGCTTGGCGGCGCCTCAGTGATACTTGGAGGATTGGCGGTGGGCGTGGCGGCGGTGGCTCAGGGGTTCGCCGTCATTGCCGAAGAGGCCAAGCAGGTCGGGCTGTTTTTCGACGAAGTGGCGAACGCTCATCTTCATGCCTACCAGTTGAATACTGTCCATGGCATCTGGTTGCCGCGCCCCTCGCTGGTCATCCAGACTGTGGACCTGGTCAACGCCGAGCTGGTGGTGGACAGCCCCAAGCTCTATCCGCTGCGTGATCATTTCGGTGTGCCGACGTTTGCTAACTATTACGAGCGGGCGATCGACATCGGTCGGGAGCTGGACCTGCCACGTCAGGTCAGCTTCACGCCGGGCGCCGGCCAGGCCATCATGCTGCCCTGCACGCCGCAAACCTGCTATCGCTATGAATACAAGGCGCTGCCGTTTGCCAATCGACGGCACGATACCGGCTTCGACATCGCACGGCGCCTGGAAAAAAAGAAAGCGGATGGCGGATGGCTGTTTCTGTTCTCTTTCTATTCGTTTCCGAGTGAGTACATTCTTCATCGCCTTTTCAACCCGGACTATCGCCCAACCGCAATTGAAGTATTGCTCGACGAGACCGATCGCTCGCTGGTGGTGCCTGTTCTGCCAGCCAGTTGGCATGGAAAAATCTCTTATCAGATCCGGGGAGCGGGCAAGCGATGCACATTGCTGCTCAATCCGGGGGTGAGCCTGACTCTCGATGCGCCGCAATCGCTGGACTCAACTTGGGTGCTGGACGCCTCATGGGCTCAGCAAAGCGATATCAGGATCGAGCGTCATGGCAGGTTGTTCATCGGCGATGTCCAGGTGGCGTTCACCGGAACGGGACGCCATGACGTCCTGCTGAGGGCCGCCGACCAACGAACGTTCCAAGCGGATCTGGGTTTGGGGGAGCTCAACATCGTCGAAGATACGGTGCCATCGGGCATGGATCGCCAGGCATTGAGGGAGCACCTCAAGACCCTCGCTCGACAGCACCGCCTAGTAATGCCCTATACACCGGTTCACGACTACCAGGTTCCTTTCGAGAAACCGGACGAGCCCCGACACATCACGGCTTGGTACGACGCCCGCGAAGATCGCTTCCTTTGCATTCGCGATGAAATACCGGGTGCCGATGACGCGTTGCTGGGGGCGGTGGCGGGTGGTTATGCCTGGTTCTACGACCCGCAGGATGTGAGGATCTGGCAGGTCGACGCTACCACCGGGTTGTTGATCCGACACTACTGGCTCTGGGCTCCACTGACTGCCACTACGGTTGTCAAAAGCATCGCGGCGGACGCGCAGGGCGTGATCCACGTCGTACAGAAAATGACCCGCCGGGGCGGCGACGCCTGCGAGGCAGCCTATGTCATTCATGAGGGGCAATTGCTGCTCAGTTCAATCACCAAGGATTTGGATACCGGGTTGGAACCGCTTTTGAGCGCCAGCGAATTCCTGGGCGATTGGGCACAAGTGCTTGGCGAAGGTTATGTCTATTCACCTTCCTTCGGCAGCGAAGACACGTTTGATTCCGTTACTTGGCAACCGGCGCCCTTCGTGTCGATCTGCTGGAAGATCGACGACACCTACCGGGACATGGCCTGGATTCGCCGCATCGATCGCCTGATCATCCGTCCCGTGCCAAGACCGAAGCATCACCGCGGCTGGCCCGACTCGATCAAGAACATGACCGACCTGACATTGCTGCCGCTGGCGGAGGAGGACGACATTTTCATGATCTATGACCGAGGCCGAAAGGAATTGTGCCGCAGACAGCGAACCGTGGTGGCGGGCAAGGCACGTTGGTCGACCCGGTGGACGCAGGACGAAAAGCTCCAGGATGTCATCGCTACCGAGGACGGATACGTCATGCTGATGTCTGACGGCGTGTTTTTCAGCCTGACCCGCCAAGGCGTTCCGACGCTCGGCGGGGTAAACGAACATTGGTTCAAGGACCGGGCGCATTGGTGGTCTGCATTGCAGCCATTGGCTCGGCGGTACACGGCTGAACGGTTTGCCGTTGTCGGTCTGAAAAATGCCGAGGGGCACGGAAAATTGTGCGCCTGGTATATCGGTGACAGGCTGCTGGTGGCTGACTTGGGACTGGCAGGTGAAATCCGCCTGCTGAGCGTAACGCCCGATGGCGAAGCCGCCTGGCTGTTCGATGTTTCCAAGGGTGAAGTCTACCGCCAGGCGTTTCTCGATCCGCAGGGATTGGAGGCCGCGTTTGGTCAAGGTTCGCGGTTGCTGCAGGCTGGCGCGATCCCTGTCGCGGAGCGTCAGTGGGGACCTTGGCAGTTTGTCGAGCTGTCAGTCGAAGGGCCTGGGCTGCGAGGCGTCACGTTCGAAGGCATTGTGGTCGCGCTGCTTGCCCATGAGCCGGCACGGATCATCGGCGTCACTCAGGAGTGGGTCGCCCTGCAAGGCGGCCGGGAACACGAGGGGCTTGAACAGTTGGCGACCCAGCCGCTGCGCAGCGCTCTACTGACGGTGGAGGAGCCCGATAGTCTGAAGTGGTTTGTCGCTGAAACGGGGCGCATCGTCCGAGTTCCCAGGACCGCCGTCCCGCAATCCTATGAGGTCTTGGGAACCCAGCGGCAGACCAACGTATTACTTCATGAAAGCGCGAACGGGAAACTGCTGGCTTTTCCAGGGGCGGGACAGATGGGAACGCTCAGTTACGTCCGGCGTGAGGGCGAGGTGCTGGTTGTCGAGGGCCAGGGGACGAAAATTCGCGATCTCCTGCCGCTGATACCAGACGATGTCACGACCCTGGTCCTGCGCATGGGCCAGGAAGCGGTGAGTTACCGTCTCTCCAAGGCAGCCTGGTTTCGTCTCAAATCGGTGATCCTCGACTGCCGCCAGCCACTGGCCGTGGTGTCGGCGATCCCCGGCAAGTTGATCTGGGAGCTCGATGAGCCGGACGAGTTGCTTGTGAGCCATGTCGATGAACACCTGGTGATCATTGATCCGAACAGCGAACACAGTGTGATTCTGCGTGACATATATGCGACGGATTTCAATGCTCGCAGAGAGGTCCTGCTCAATTTTGGTAGGAATCGACAGTACGCGGTCTCGACACTGATCGCGCGCTTGGGCGATTTGCCAAGTGCCCGGGGCGGAACCACGCTCCAGGAGCTGCTGAAGGAACTGTCGCCTGTGGAGGCCAACCTGGTGAGTTGATCACTCGTTGGTCGAGAGGCCCAAAAAAAGGTTGCAGGTTTGCGCCTGCAACCTTGGAAACAGTCGTTCAAGAGCGGTCATTTCGCAACGTAAATCGCCTCATCAGGCTTTCATCCAGTTTCTTTTTCATCATGGCTCTTTTGCTGTCCAGTTCGCTTCTGTCCAGTCTCAGGTAGGCCTTGCGCTGAATGATTCTGGCGGAGCTCTTCTCCCATTCCCAGAACAAAAAACCGTGTTTTTTTATGTGGACATCTAGTTCGAGCTTATACAGGGCGATATTGAGGTTGGCCTGTGAATCGTAGCGCGCTGGGATAATTTGAAAGGATTCGCCCTCTCGGGTTTCTGCATCCAGCGAGAACATGGCCGGGCGATTGATTTTCAATGTGTCCAGCGTGTCGATCATCGCATTGGCCTGCCGAGCGTCGCGCATCGCATGGGCGCTTTCCACCAGGAAATCTGCCACGGAGCCCGAGACGATATGTCTCGTGGATGTATGTATGGACTCTCCATACAACGACCAGCCGAGGAAGACCAGCGTGCGCGCATATTCTTCAAACCAGCCCTCGGCATCGCCGTAGCGATGATGGCCAAGGTCGGCCGATCGGGTCGCGATGTTATTGCAATCGGCAATGTCGTTGTGATCTTGCAGGGTAGGTGTATCGATGTAAGACAGCAAGTTTGGGCCTGTGACGAGGCCGGTTGATGATTGAATATCCATTTGAAGTTACTCGTCCGTTGAGCGGTGGTGTTCCTGTAGAAATACAACAACGCCAACAAACTTCAAGGGCGTGGCTCGTTTGTTTGGCGTCTGGATGTGTTTTGTTTTTTGTTGTGATGGGTGGCGCTACATATGTTGTATCTGGTTTGAGTTGTTGTTCTTTTTGAATGTGTTCTAGATTGTCGTTTGTCCGCAGGAGCGGTCATTTATCTAACTAAGGAAGTTTCATGGATACGTTTGAAAGTGAAATCAGCACCGCGCAAAGTATCGAACTCATCGGCGCGCGTATCAACCGGCGCAAGGCGCAGGTCTCTGTAGGTCGGCGTATGCGCAGGTCCGCCGTACAGGTGATACAGGACAGTCCGACCAAGGACATGGATGCGCTCATGCTGGGTGATGCGTTGGTAGGCTACGGCAATAACATGTCGCTCAATAACATGGCGATCATGGAGAACGTCATGACCATGGCAATCATGGAGGCCAACTATCTGGTGCCTGGCGGGAAAAATACCCATGCGTGGTACATGGAGTTCATTAAGTGCTTGCAGGACCTTGGCTGTTTTGTGGCGGATGACGGTTACTCCCGTTATACCGAGAGCTCCCTGCAGGTGGACATGGACTTGGTGATCAGCGATATCGTCAAGGGGATTATCGATGGCGTGAAAGCCAGTATCCCGGCGGCGACGGTGCTGGGTAGTGTGGTCAATACCACGATTGATGGCTTGAAGCAGGACAAGGAAACCCTCGGCCTGTTTGGCATCCAGGCCAAGTCTGCTGACGGCGCACGTTTATCCGTCATTCCTTGCGAACAACTGTCCAACGGCATCCTGATCGCGTCTTCCAGTTCGATAAAACAGACCGGTTCTTCGAACAACGGTGGTGTTCTTTTTGTGAACTGGCGCTCTTCGGCGCGAGAAATTTTCCGGGGCAAGTCGTTCGTGACTTTCAACCCGGCGCGCTATGAAGACTTCAGACAGGACATCGAAGAGTACTTGGGCGCACATCGCCGGGAGGTACTGAGCAAGCGTTTCAGCCGTCGCAAACGAGGCTGAGCCGTCACTGCACCAAGTAGCCTCTGACGCCGGTAAAGATGATCTGGGCCGCCAGGGCACAGACAAACAGCCCCATCAAGCGGCTGACAATCTGCAAGCCCTGGTCGCCGAGAATCCGCTCGATGCGGCTGGACAGGTACAGCACCACCCCCACGGTGAAGCTGGCCAGGGCGATGCTGATGATGGCCATGAGTTTGTCGTCCCAGTGTGGCTGGCTCACACCCATTACCAGCAGAGCGCCGATGGTGCCGGGGCCGACGGTCAACGGGATGGTCAGCGGGACGATGGTCACGTCCTGCTGGACATTGTCGGTCTGTACCGCCGACTTGCCTTGGGCCATGCCCAGCGCCGAGATGAACAATACGCTGCCGGCGCCGATCCGGAACGCATCCACGGTGATGCCGAACACGCTGAAAATCACCCGCCCGAACAGATACAGCAGCACGCTGGAGACCAGCGTCGCCGTCGCGACTTTCCAGGCGAGGCGACGTTGTTCTTTGCGTGAATAGCCACGCGTCAGGCCGATAAAACACGACAGGACGAAGAAGGGGCTGTAGAGCACCAACATTTTCAGGTAAACGCTGAACAGCACGTGAAGCATGGTCGAGGGCTCGGGACGGAGGAAGACGACCGGAGTCTATCAGGCGTTTTGGCGTCTGTCGGCTCAGGACGTATGCGCTGTACGGTTCTGCTGGTCGCGCTGGGCCACCCAATGCTCGATCAACTCGCGCAGTTGCGACAATTCGACCGGCTTGGCCATATGCCCGTCCATTCCTGCCTGGCGTGCGCGCTCCTTGTGTTCGGCCAGGATGTGCGCCGTGAGCGCCACCACAGGCGTGCGGGTCCGCTGGTTGCCAACCTCCCAGGCGCGTAACTGCTGGGTAGCGGAGAAGCCATCGAGAACCGGCATTTCGCAATCCATCAGGACCAGGTCGTAGCGTTGTTCCTTCATGGCCTTGAGGGCTTCTTCGCCATTGCTGGCAGTGTCGGGCTGCAGGTTGAGTTTGCCGAGCATGCCGCGGATGACCTTGGTGGAAATGGTGTTGTCCTCAGCCACCAGGATGCGGAAGTCACTGGGCACTTTCGCCGGTATGGGCGGGCCTGGATTGGCTGGGGCGTTTGGCGCCTGGCCCTTGTTGCGCTGGTTGAGTTCGTCCGCCAGGGTGGTCTTCAGCGTATAGCCCGCCACCGGTTTGGCGAGGATGCGCTTGACGCCGCTGTTGCGCGCCACGATCTTGCTTGGGGCATTGCTGATACCGGTCAGCATGATCAACAGGATGTCGTGGTTCAGGCTCGGGTCTTCCTTGATCTTGGCTGCCAGTTGCGTGCCGGTCATGCCGGGCATGTTCTGGTCCAGCAGCACCACGTCGAAATAGTCCCGCAGGTGAGCTTTGGTGCGCAGCAGCGCCAGGGCTTCCTTGCCCGACGGGACGGCGCTGACATTCAGGCCCCAGGCGCTGCATTGCTGGACCAGCACCTTGCGGCAGGTGTCGTTGTCATCCACCACCAACACCCGCGCACCTTGCAGCGGGCCGTCGAGGTCGGAAGTCGGGTGTTCAAGGCGATCCGGGTCCAGCGGCAAGGTCAGCCATAGGGTGCTGCCCTGGCTGCTACCACTCTTGATGCCGAATTCGCCGTGCATCAGCATGATCAGCTGGCGGGCGATGACCAGGCCCAGATTGCCACCCAGGCGGGTGGCCGACAGGAAATTCTTGCTGTGCAGCTCTGCATGCATCAGCGTATCGCGCTCCTCGGCGTCCATGGGCGACCCGCTGTCCTGCACGGCGATGCGCAGGCGTGGCTGGTTGCTGCGTTCATCGAGGGCCACGACGATCAATACTTCGCCTTCATCGGTTTTTTTCAGGGCATGTTCCAGCAGGCTCAGCAGTGCCTGGCGCAGCCTCGTTGGATCACCGCTGATCACCCGCGGCACCTGGGGCTGGATGAAACTGATCAGCTCGACATTCTGCTGTTCTGCCTTGGCGCGGAAGATACTCAGGCAATCCTCGATCAATGCGTTGAGGTCGAACTGCACGTCATCCAGTTCTATCTGGCCGGATTCGAGGCGGGAAATGTCGAGGATTTCGTTGATCAGGGTAAGCAATTCATTGCCGGCGCTGTGGATCGTCTGTACGTAGTCACGCTGCTTGACCGACAACGGCGTGCCCAGCAGCAGTTCGGTCATGCCCAGCACACCGTTCATCGGGGTGCGAATCTCATGGCTGATCTTCGCCAGGAATTCGGCTTTGGCGTTGATTTCCGCGTTGCTTGCCGCGAGATCGCGGCTGAGACTGAAGCGGTTTTCGTTGATTGACCGCTGTCGTTCACCCAAGGCGACGCTCATCAGCAGACCACTGACGCAGATGAATACCAGCAATGTAACGATCAACCCTTGGGGCGCGACCTCCGTCAGCCCTTGCAGGGCGGGGAGAATGATCAACGTGCCCAGGTTGAACACCACCATGGCGGCGACAAACAGCCGTGCCGGGCGGTAGCCCTTCTGCCAATGCCAGGCGCTGACGAACAGCATGCTCAGGCCGGCCAAGGCCACCAATGCGTAGGTCATGATGTTGAGGGGCAGCGTGTTGACGAACAGGAGCAACAGGCTGCAGAGCATGATAAAGACGATTTCGCCCAGCAGCAGCCGGTTCAGCGGGTGCGGCCCCAGCGGCGCGAAATAGCGATAGGCGAACATCAAGCCGCAGGGCGCTGTCAGCAACAGGGCCAGGTAGGCACCCGGTGTCTGGATCGCCGGCCAGTCCGGCAGCCAGGCGCCTGCCAGGTTCAGCAGCAGTATCAGGCTGAGCATCAGGAGCCCTTCGCAGGCTGCCAGCCATAGGCAACTGCGTGAGCGGGTGTAGGCGTAGCGGGTGAGGTTGTGCAGGATCAGCATCGCGATACAGCCGAACAGCAACCCATAAACCAGGGTCTGGTTCTGGTTGGCGGCTGCCATCACCGCCGGCTGCAGTGAGACGAACGGGCGCAATTCGTATCGGGATGCCAAACGCAGGTAGACATCGAGTGTTTTATCGCTGCTTGGCAGCGCCAGCATGAAGTCGCTGCTGGGCACGGGCTGTTCGGCGCTCGTCACGGCATTGCCGCTGATCTGCTGGTCGACCAGGGTGTCGCCGTCCAGCACATAGAGATTCAGGCGTGAGAGGTCCGGCGCGAAGATGCGCAGTATCTGTTCGTGCTTGTCGGGTGCCAGCCGAAAGCGCAGCCACAACGCTCCGCCAGGCTCGGCTGCCTTGAGGTGGTCGAGGTCGATGGGGCTGAATTGATTGGTGTAGCGGGCAGAGCGAATGTCGCTCAGTTTCAGATCGCCCTGTTCGTCGAGCAATACCGCCCAGCCACTGCCTGGCGCGGCTTGGGCCGGGAACACGCAGAGCAGCGTCAGCAGGGTAACGGTCAAGCCTATGGCAATCCTGAGCCAGCGCACGGCGAAATCCCTTCGTAGGTTGATGCCAGATTATAACTATGCGCGGCGCCTGAGCAGACAGGCAAGGGCCATGAACCCTTGCCCGGCTGAATGGCCAGGTTATTACAGGTTTTCGCCACGCTCGCGGGCAATGGCGCGATAGCCAATGTCCTTGCGATAGAAACAGCCTTCCCATTCAATCTGCGCGGCCAGCTTGTAGGCCTGCTCTTGGGCGGCACCGACACTGTGGCCCATGGCTGTGGCGCACAACACGCGCCCGCCCGCAGTAACCACTTGGCCATCCTTCAATGCCGTACCCGCGTGGAACACCTTGCCTTCCAATTGTGCCGAGGCTTCCAGGCCCTTGATCACACTGCCCTTGGCGTAGTCGCCAGGGTAACCACCGGCGGCCAATACAACACCGACGCTCGGACGCGGGTCCCATTGGGCTTCAACCTTATCCAGCGCCTGGGCCAGGGCGGCTTCCACCAGCAGCACCAGGCTCGATTGCAGGCGCAGCATGACCGGCTGGGTCTCAGGATCGCCGAAACGGCAGTTGAATTCGATGACTTTTGGGTTACCAGCCTTGTCGATCATCAGGCCCGCATAGAGGAAACCGGTATAAACGTTGCCTTCCTCGGCCATGCCACGCACGGTTGGCCAGATCACCAGGTCCATGACCCGCTGGTGCACATCGGCGGTGACCACTGGCGCAGGGGAGTAGGCACCCATGCCGCCCGTGTTCGGACCGCTGTCGCCGTCGCCGACGCGCTTGTGGTCCTGGCTGGTGGCCATCGGCAAGACGTTCTTGCCATCGACCATGACGATGAAGCTGGCTTCTTCGCCATCGAGGAATTCTTCGATCACGACGCGGGAACCGGCATCACCGAAGGCATTGCCGGCCAACATGTCGCGTACGGCGTCCTCGGCTTCGGCCAGGGTCATGGCCACGATTACGCCTTTACCGGCGGCCAGGCCGTCGGCCTTGATCACGATCGGTGCGCCTTTTTCGCGCAGGTACGCCAGGGCCGGTTCGATTTCGGTGAAGTTCTGGTAGTCGGCGGTCGGGATCTTGTGGCGTGCCAGGAAATCCTTGGTGAAGGCCTTGGAACCTTCCAACTGGGCTGCGCCGGCGGTCGGGCCGAAGCAATCCAGGCCGCGGGAGCGGAACAGGTCGACGACGCCGGCAACCAGCGGTACTTCCGGACCAACGATGGTCAGCGAGACGTTTTTCTCGGCGAAATCAGCCAGCTGTTCCAAGGCCAATACGTCGATGGCGACGTTTTCACACTTGGCTTCGATGGCGGTGCCGGCATTGCCCGGTGCGACAAACACTTTTTGCACACGCGGATCCTGAGCCACTTTCCAGGCCAGGGCGTGTTCGCGGCCACCGCTGCCAATGATCAAAACATTCATTTCAAAAACCTCAAAACTGTGGGAGGCGCTGCAATCCCCTGTAGGAGCTGCGGAGTGAAACGAGGCTGCGATCTTTTGATCTGGCTGTAAAAGCAAAAGCAAAGATCGCAGCCTCGTTTCACTCCGCAGCTCCTACAAGGGGAGCGGTGTATCAGTGACGGAAGTGGCGCATGCCGGTGAATACCATGGCGATGCCGGCTTCATCAGCCGCAGCAATCACTTCAGCATCACGCATCGAACCACCCGGTTGGATTACCGCAGTGATACCCACCTTGGCCGCATTGTCGATGCCATCACGGAACGGGAAGAACGCATCGGAAGCCATGACCGCGCCCTGTACCTGCAAGCCGGCATGTTCAGCCTTGATCGCGGCGATGCGGGCCGAGTTCACGCGGCTCATCTGGCCAGCGCCGACGCCGATGGTCTGGCGGTTCTTGGCGTAGACGATGGCGTTGGACTTGACGTACTTGGCGACTTTCCAGGCGAAGATCAGGTCGTTGATTTCCTGCTCGCTCGGGGCGCGCTGGGTCACGACCTTGAGGTCTGCGCTGCCGATCATGCCGATGTCGCGGCTCTGGACCAGCAGGCCGCCGTTGACGCGCTTGTAGTCCCAGGCCGGCGCACGATCGGTCGACCATTGGCCGCAGGCCAGCAGCCGTACGTTGGCCTTGGCGGCGACGATTGCGCGGGCTTCTTCGCTGACGGATGGGGCGATGATCACTTCGACGAACTGGCGCTCGACGATGGCCTTGGCGGTCTCGGCGTCCAGCTCACGGTTGAAGGCGATGATGCCGCCGAAGGCCGACTCGGTGTCGGTGGCGTAGGCCAGTTCGTAGGCCTGGCGGATGCCGCCCTCGGCATCGGGGCTTACGGCCACGCCGCACGGGTTGGCGTGCTTGACGATCACGCAGGCCGGCTTGACGAAGCTCTTCACGCATTCCAGCGCGGCATCGGTGTCGGCCACGTTGTTGAACGACAATTCCTTGCCTTGCAGTTGCGTGGCGGTGGCGATGCCGACTTCGGCAGGCTTGGCTTCCACGTAGAACGCCGCGCTCTGGTGCGGGTTCTCGCCGTACCGCATTTCCTGGGCCTTGACGAATTGGGTGTTGAAGGTGCGCGGGAATTCGCTGCGGCCTTCGGTGCCCAGGGTGTCGGCCGCCTGGTTCACGGTGCCCATGTAGTTGGCGATCATGCCGTCATAGGCGGCGGTGTGTTCGAAGGCCTTGAGCATCAGGTCGAAACGCTGGGCGTAGGTCAGGCCACCGGCCTTGAGGTTTTCCAGGACGCTGGCGTAGTCGCTGGCGTTGACCACAATGGCCACGTCCTTGTGGTTCTTGGCTGCCGAGCGGACCATGGTCGGACCGCCGATGTCGATGTTCTCGATGGCGGTCGGCAGGTCGCAGCCGGGCTTGTTGATAGTGGCTTCGAACGGGTAGAGGTTGACCGCCACCAGGTCGATCGGCTTGATGCCATGCTCGTTCATGATGGCGTCATCGATGCCACGACGGCCCAGGATCCCACCGTGGATTTTCGGGTGCAGGGTCTTGACTCGACCGTCCATCATTTCCGCGAAACCGGTGTAGTCCGCGACTTCCACTGCGGCGACGCCGTTGTCTTGCAGCAACTTGAAGGTCCCGCCGGTAGAGAGGATCTCGACGCCCAGCTGTTGCAGCTCGCGGGCGAATTCAAGGATCCCGGTCTTGTCGGAGACGCTGATCAAGGCGCGGCGGATCGGCAGGCGGGTGGTCTGGTCGGTCATTTCAAGTTCCATCAAAAGCAAGGGAAGTCAGCAAAAAAGGCGACCGTTTTTTACGCGGGCGCCTTTCTGGTTTGATTGAATGCTTACAGCAGATCGTACTGCTTGAGTTTCTTGCGCAGGGTGCCGCGGTTCAGGCCCAGCAGCTCACTGGCCTTGGTCTGGTTGCCCTTGACGTAGTTCATTACGCTTTCGAGAAGAGGCGCCTCGACTTCGGAAAGCACCAGGTTGTACACATCCGTGACGGCAGCGCCCTCAAGGTGGGCGAAATAATTGTGCAGCGCCTTCTCGACACTCCCGCGAAGGGTCTGGCCTTCTTCGCTGGGCGTGTTGAGGTGCTGTTTCAAATTCACGTTGTCGCTCACGGGTGTTATTCCACTCACTAAAGTCTCGGTCATCATCGTCATGCGGCCACCCCTTCGTCCCCTGTCAGGCTCTTGTAACGTTCGGCGAAGAACGCCTGAACGTCGGCGCATTGTGCTTGCGTACCATCCAAACGATTGAAACGGGCGCGAAACTCCCTGGCGCCCGGCAGGGTTGCGAGATACCAGCCCACATGCTTGCGAGCGATGCGTACGCCCATGACTTCTCCGTAGAAGGCATGCAGCGCGGCCAGATGCTCTAGCAGAATACGTTCCACCTCGGACAACAACGGCGCAGCGAGCTTTTCGCCGGTGCGCAGATAGTGCTCGATTTCACGAAAAATCCATGGCCGCCCCTGGGCGGCCCGACCGATCAACAGGCCATCGGCACCGGTCGCATCCAGCACGTACCGGGCCTTCTCGGGCGAGTCGACGTCGCCGTTGGCAAAGACCGGAATCGACACCGCCTGCTTGATCGCGGCGATGGTGTCGTACTCGGCCTCGCCGGTGTACAGGTCGGCACGGGTGCGGCCATGGACCGCCAGCGCCGTAATGCCTGCCTGTTCGGCAATCTTCGCCACCGTCAGGCCGTTCTTGTTCTCCCGGTCCCACCCGGTGCGGATCTTGAGAGTCACCGGTACATCGACTGCGGCGACAACCGCCTGCAGGATCTCGGTGACCAGGGCTTCGTCCTTCAACAGTGCCGAGCCTGCGGCCTTGTTGCAGACCTTCTTCGCCGGGCAGCCCATGTTGATGTCGATAATCTGCGCCCCCAGCTCTACGTTGGCCCGGGCCGCCTCCGCCAGCATCTGTGCATCACCCCCGGCGATCTGCACCGAGCGCGGCTCGGGATCACCTTCGTGGATCATGCGCAGACGCGACTTGCGGGTATTCCACAAACTCATGTCGCTGGTGACCATTTCCGACACCACGAGACCGGCGCCCAATCGTTTGCATAACTGACGAAAGGGCTGGTCGGTGACGCCCGCCATGGGGGCGAGGACCAGACCGTTCTGCAATGTATATGGGCCGATGCGTACCGCCGACATAGGACTTCCCTGAAGTGGGGCCGGATCATGAGACTTCGAAAAAGGGTTGGCATGATACCCGCTCTCGATGACTGGATAAAGGTCGAATTGGATAAAATCTGAACAGCTATTTTGTTATCGCCAGCGGTTTGGTCCGGGTGGGGTGAGTCAGAAAGCTGCCGTCAATCGACTGCCCCTGGCGCGTCTCATTCAGGCGAATGGAAGCTCAGGCTGTAGTTCACCGCTTTCGGACCAGGGTCCAGGATGTCCAGCGCGATATGGATCGGTGTCTGCGGTGGCATCTCCCCCAGGCCTTCAAGGTCGCCGCCCAGGTATTCGCCGGGCTTGAAGCGCCGGCTGGCGATCAGGTGGCCGTTGAGGTCGGCGAAGCGCAGTTCCAGCAGCGGGAAGGGCTGGGAGAAGGGCGCGCGGTTGTAGATGATCGCATCGACGATCAGCGCACCGCTGAATTCCGGATGGCTGCGCACCACCAGGTTGCTGCTCTTGATCTTGGCGATGTCGACCTTGGATGGCACGTCGCAGCCAATGGTCGGACAGATTTGCAGGAACCACGGGCGATACTGGTCCTGGCGGGCCAGTTCGTCGAAGTGGTAGGCAATGTACTGGCCGGCCAGGGCTGCGGCACCCAGCAGTATCAATAGGCTCCAGAGCAGGCGTCGGCCCCAAGGCGAACGGCGCTTGCGCCAATCCAGTTGTAGTGGGTCGTCGTCCAGGTCCTGAAGGGCTTCGGCGCGTATGCCGGGCTCCTGGCGCTCGCGTTTCCTGGATGACGCTGCCAGTGGCTCCGGTTCATCGTCCAGGTCATCAGTGGCTGAAAGGCGTTCGAGATGTTCGTGAGGCTCGTCATCCGGCGCGAGGCTTAGCACGGCGACAGGCGTATCGTCCGGCTCCAGCGGTTCAAGGGCCAGGGACAAAGACGGTTCGGTGCGCGGCGGCCGCGCGGGCTCGTGGGGCTCGAACGGCTCGACAGGCGACTGGATCTCGGCTTCGGCGCGTTCGACGGGGGATTCGCTGTACAGGCTGTCGACCCAAGGCTCCTGCTCGTTCGAGGGGTGCTCGCGCTGGGCACTCAGGTTGTCTTCCCGGCGCCGTCCGAAAGTGTCCGGGGCGCGTTTGTCACGCCTTTCCAGGCGAGCCAGTTCCTTGTCCAGGTCGTCGAGATCCAGCTCGGCGGCTGTCCATTGTTTCTGGCTGATGGCACGAGGCGGTGCGTCGGCGGCAGGCTTGGGGGGCGGAGCCAGGGGGAGGGCGCCGTTATTGCCGGTACGTTGCTCCAGCAGTTGCCGCGCGGCATTGAACACTTGCAGGCACGAGCCACAGCGAACCACCCCGCGGGCCACGCTCAATTGAGCATGGCTGACGCGAAAACTGGTGTGGCAATGCGGGCACTGGGTGACGAAGCTGTCGGTCATGCGGCAATCCGGCTGATACAGGCGGCCATTCTAGCGCCGACGTCCGGTGATGCGCACCCAGCCATCACGATTGGCGATCGGGTCCAGGTCGAAATCCGCAGCATAAGCGGCGGCGACTTCTTCGCCCTGTTCGGCGAGGATGCCCGACAACGCCAAGCGTCCGCCCGGCTTGACCAGGCTCGACAGCTGCGGCGCCAGGGACACCAGCGGGCCAGCAAGGATGTTGGCCACCAGCACATCGGCCTGGACTTGCGGCAAGTCCTGCGGCAGGTACAGCGGGAACGATTCGTCGGGGATATTGTTGCGCCCGGCATTGTCCCGGGAGGCTTCCAGGGCCTGGACGTCGATGTCGGTGCCGACCGCTTCCTTGGCGCCCAGCAGCAGCGCGGCGATCGCCAGGATTCCCGAGCCGCAGCCGAAGTCGAGCACATTGCAATCCTTCAGGTTCTGGCCGTCGAGCCATTCCAGGCACAGCGCGGTGGTGGGGTGTGTGCCGGTGCCGAATGCCAGGCCAGGGTCCAGCAGCAGGTTTAC
Source organism: Pseudomonas agronomica (assembly GCF_025917275.1). Taxonomy (GTDB): domain Bacteria; phylum Pseudomonadota; class Gammaproteobacteria; order Pseudomonadales; family Pseudomonadaceae; genus Aquipseudomonas; species Aquipseudomonas agronomica. The sequence continues at coordinate 17,610 of NZ_JAOSHO010000034.1, forward strand.
CGCGTCAGGCTCCGGCGCGGCATGCCAGCTCGGCACGATCCACAAGCGCTGGCCGAAACGCATCGGCTGGAAATTGTCCATCCAGCTGCGTTCCCAGTCCTGGTCTTCGATCACTTCGCTTTGATGCTCGGGCAACGGGCTGCCGGTCAGCAGCTCCAGGTGGGCGAGCACGCTGGCCGCCTCGGTGCCGCCTTCAAACAACGCCAGCAAGTGGGTGTGGGACCACAGTGGGGTGGTATTGAGCTCAGGCTCGAAGATCGGCTGGTCTTCGGCGTCCATGAAAGTCACCGACACGGCACCGACTTCAAGGAACGCATCTTCGTAGGTTTCGGCTTGTTCCGGGCTGATTGCCAGACGTACTTGCAGCCAAGGCATGGCGGGCACCTTTGAAAAAATCGACAGGGGGCAGCGCGCAGCTGCAAAGGCGCGCAGTGTACGCCAGGTCGCTATCAAAGTGGATAAGCGAGTCCAGGCCGGTCCGGTTGGTGTTTCGATATATATATGTATGGCATCGGCGTGTTGCAGGCCGGATAAGGTGCGCGTCCACACAACAGGGAGGAATGTGTATGGACAATACGGCCGAATGGCAACGAAACAGGGATGGCATGGGGGCGGTATCGTCCTCACAAGAGGCCACTGCCCAAGCGGTTCTGGAAAAGCTGGCGCGTTGGCAAGCTGTTATCGGCGCCCGACTGCAAGCGCAGATGACCCTGCTTGAAGTGCTGGAGGAGTTCCTGCTGGTCCAACTGCGCACTCATTATTATCAAGGTAACGTAGACGTTCACTTTCTCGGCACTTTGCTCGATACCGCGTTGCTCCGGATGAGCGGCCAGGCATTCGAGGTTTATGACGCGCAGCGAGATGCACCCTACCGCTGGCCCGGGGGAGCTGATTTGAGTTTTCCGGCCGAGCGCAGGGACGTCATCACCCAGGCAGTGGAAGGCACGGCCTTCAGCTTTATCAACCACTACGAGGACTATCTGCGACGGCATTGGAAACTGTCGGAGGACGATGCCTCGCTCCAAGATGTACTTCACGAAAAACTTGAAGGCCATATTGCGGCAGTCACCGCGATTTTCCAGCCAGATCGCCTGGCTGGGCGAGACGTGGACGAACTGCGCGAAGCGATTGAAGCGCTGGAAGACGCGTGGCGTCATATGGGGCAACTGAGCGCGCTGGCAACCCGCCAGGAGCGTCACGAATTGGCGGCGCTGGCGAGCCAGCAGATACCTGATTGGTTGCGCGGGCTGGGTGAAGCTGACCGTAAACGGCTGGAAGACCTGCAAGAGGAGGCCCTGCAAGCACAGGCGCTGGTCGACGAACAGCTCGACGGCTTGGGCTCGCTGAAAGATTTTGCCCGAAACCTGGCCAAGGACTATGTCAGGCGTGAGTTGGACATGGAGATCGAGCCGGATGGCGTTCGTGTGAAATTACAGTGGCGAACCATAATGGGGCAGCCAATGCGAACCTACAGCCTGAGCGAACTGGTGGTTGGGGGGGCGGTCAGACCGGACGCGATAACGGTGGTCCTGGTTGAAAACGGCACCATGCTCCGCAACGAGCCCATTTCATCCCCATTCATGACGCAACTGTTGGCGAACGTGGATGCCCCGGCCGAATATCTTCCTGCACTCTCGACCCGATATCGCCGGGCGGACCTCAAGGACGCCATGTTCGATTGGTTTTTGGCGCGATTGCAGCACAGCGCGTTTGTCGCGCGGTGTGCCGGCCGGATGACGATGGTCAGCCATGACCGTCTTGGCACTGCGTGGAGCAGTGAATCCTCGGAGCAAGTCATCGGTGGGCTGCGAGTCTCCAATGTCGAGCTGCCTGACAGGTCCGGATGTGCGGACTTGCTGTTGTTCTACTGTGAAGATCCGCAGGAGGGCGTCACCGACGTGTTGCTGTACGCCCCCGGCAAACCGGATGGCCAGGAGTGGATTTCCTTGCCTTCGCTGCGTGCCGTGAGTGCGGAGATTGGCGGGTGGGCCGCTAGCGAAGCCGGCCGTGAATATTTGTTGCAGCAAATTGCTCCAGGCGATCGAATCCGGGCTCGGGAGTATCTCGTCAATGTCGTGCAGAAACCGACGTCGTGGGACTTGAGCAGGGATCCCCGAGGGGCGGCAAGCGGTTTCAAGGCCTGTCTTGAACAGGCTGTGCTAACAGGGCTGAGCAATAACCTGACGCAGGTGGAAATGAGCGAGTCGCCTCGCTGGTACTCAAGGCTGTCGCTTGATTCGCGCAGGACCATCAGTGGCTTGAGCCAAGAGCTTCTGGTCCATCAGCTGGTTTTCGGTGAGCAACTTGCCGGATATGAAGTCTTTCTGGATTTCGCCAAACGTACCGTCACGCAAGCCATTGCGCCTTATATGCGCAGCAAGGACGTGGACGGATCGGTGGATCCTTCGACGGTTCTCATCGAGTATTACCCAGGGCTGGCAGGCGACAAAAAGGTCGCCAGCCTGCTGGAACTCGCCATTTATGGCTACGACGACAACGCGGGAATCGACAACCCCGCAAGGGGCGTCCGCTCCACGGTTGGACAGGACTTGGGGCAGGTTCGCAGTGCCGATCTGGCGCGCTACGTTCGAAGCGCCTATCTGGGGGAGCGGTACGCCAGGGAGGTTCGCAGCAGGTTCCTGGATGCCAATGATCCCGCGTATCCGAGGCGTCGCGATGTTTACCGCTTCATGTCGCTGGCCAGGATGGAACGCGACCTGCGTATCGCCTACGGCCAGTCGGCGTTAAGCGTCGATGCGTTTCGCTGGCTGACCCGGCAAGTCACATTATTGGGTGACAGGAGGTCCGCTAGCGGTCTCACGTCTCCATCGGCTGTTGTGGCGCGAGAGGGGGTGCACAGGCTCACCGTCAATGGTCATGTGGTCCTGGGCGTCTATCTCTTTACTTATTTCGACCCGAAGGGCGTCTACTGGCTGTACACGCCCGATGCTCCGGACGGCCTATTGTTTCGCAACTACGGAGCGTTTCGTGGAGGCACCGCAGCGCAACTGCATGACTACATCCTGGAGCGAGTGGCACTGACCGCGCGTGCCTCAGTGGCGCGCTCGCTACTGGCCTTGTCGGCCGACGCTTCGCCGGTCGATACGTTGCGTGAGTTCAATCGGGTGGTGGATATCGGCGCCGAGTTCGACGCTTTTATCGAGCGCGCTATTACCGATGTGGAGGACATCACCACCAGTCGTGCCGAGGTCATCAAGCACCAGGTCGTCAAGGGGCTGCTCTTTGCGGCTGCGCCCGTGTGCATGATCTACCCGCCCTTTGCCGTGCTTCTGGACATTGCCTTTATCGGCGTCAGCGCGTCGCAGGCAATCGAGGCGCATGCGCGGGGCGATACGCAGGAGGCGCTCGAGCATTGGCTGGTCGCGTCCTGGGGATCGCTGTTCGCCGTGCTTGGGGCGGCCAGCGTGGTTGCACTGCTTGGGCGGTCGGCAATGAACCTGAAACTCATGCTCAGGCCGCTGTCGTTGTCGGCGCAGCGCTTGAGGAAGGCGACACCGGTCGCAGCCAAGGAAACCGGGCCGCTGATCCGGCCCATACGCTTGAAGGCAAGACAGGCGGTTACGACAGTCCCTGAAAATTTGCGGCCCATGGCTGACGAAGGCATTTTCTCCGGCACCTACCACAGCCCGCCCAGCGCCTCGCAACCGCAAGCGACTTATTATATTCGCAGCCAAGGGCGCTATTTCCAGGTGAAGCAAGACCCCTACTTCGGCGGGGTGTGCCTGGTGGACGCGAGCCGTCCCGGCGCGTTGTACAAGTTACCCATCCGTAGGCTGGCGAATGGAAAGTGGGCGCATGATGCCGTTGGTTTGAGGGGCGGTAATGTCACTGTCCGCAATCTGGGGCACGTGAGAGATTTAAGGGAGGCGTTTCCAGGGCACGTTACCCCTGACGTGACAAGGGGAGCCATGCAGGGCGAGGCCGTAGTAGCAAGGTTCAGTGAGGCGACTGCGGACCATTATCTATTTTCCTTGAACGCGCAGACTTGCGTGGTCGCGTCGATGTACAACCCGGTCACCCGGATGGGATCGGTCGTTCATTTTGATCACAACATTCGAAAGCTCATCGAGCGCGGTATCAAGGCCGTTATGTCGCGCCTGGGAGGACCGGCGAAGGATATCAGGGTGACGTTGGTGGGTGGGGACTGGCTGACGGGCGCGGACATTGGTGAGCTGGTCAGGCAAGTGATGAGGCGTCAAGGCCTCCAACCGACCTGGGATTACTGGTCGTATTCTTCCTGCTTTGGTAATACCTATGGTGTCTCACTGGATTTGCGCAGTGGCCTGACAACGGTATTCAAGACCTCACAGAGCCAGGTCGAACGCTTTTACGTTCCCGTACTGGCCAGGGCGAAAAAAGGCGCTGACCCGGTGTCGGTGCGAGCGAGTAAGTTCATGACCCGTGTGCGCAGCGAGCCGCTGGTGGTCAATGTCAATGGTGCCATTCGTACCCGCGAAGGCAGGCCGGCGAATGCGGCGCAACTCGCGTTGAACGAGTTCTCCATCGTTGTGTTGAGCTGATCCTGGGTTCTGGGACACAAGCAAAAAAAGACCCCGGGCCAAACGGACCGGGGTCTTTTTACATCACTGCGGCATCAATGCTGGTTACCCAGCTTGTGCTCCAGGTAATGGATGTTGACACCACCCTTGCAGAAGCCTTCGTCGCGGACAAGGTCGCGGTGCAGCGGGATGTTGGTCTTGATCCCGTCTACCACGATTTCGTCCAGCGCATTGCGCATGCGCGCCATGGCTTCGTCACGGGTCGCCCCGTAGGTGATCAGCTTGCCGATCAACGAGTCGTAGTTCGGCGGAACCGCATAACCGCTGTACAGGTGCGAATCGACGCGAACGCCGTTGCCGCCTGGGGCATGGAAATGCTTGACCGTGCCTGGGCTTGGCATGAAGGTCTTCGGGTCTTCGGCGTTGATCCGGCACTCCAGCGAGTGACCGCGGATGACCACGTCATCCTGGGTGAACGACAGCTTGTTGCCGGCGGCGATGCTGAGCATTTCCTTGACGATGTCGATACCGGTGACCATCTCCGAAACCGGGTGCTCCACCTGAACACGGGTGTTCATTTCGATGAAGTAAAAACGACCGTTTTCGTACAGGAACTCGAAGGTGCCTGCGCCACGGTAGCCGATGTCGATGCAAGCCTTGACGCAACGCGCCAGGACTTCCTCGCGAGCCTGCTCGTCGATGCCCGGTGCCGGCGCTTCTTCGAGGACCTTCTGGTGACGGCGTTGCAGCGAGCAATCGCGGTCGCCCAGGTGGATGGCATGGCCTTGACCGTCGGACAGGACCTGGACTTCGACGTGACGTGGGTTGGTCAGGAATTTTTCCAGGTAGACCATCGGGTTGCCGAACGCCGCGCCTGCTTCGGAGCGGGTCAGTTTTGCCGAGGAAATCAGGTCTTCTTCCTTGTGCACCACACGCATGCCGCGACCACCGCCGCCGCCAGCGGCCTTGATGATCACCGGATAACCGACTTCACGACCGATGCGCAAAGCAGTTTCTTCGTCTTCAGGCAGCGGACCGTCGGAACCCGGAACGGTCGGCACGCCGGCAGCGATCATGGCGTGCTTGGCCGAAACCTTGTCGCCCATCAGGCGGATGGTGTCGGCTTTCGGACCAATGAAGGCGAAGCCGGAGTTTTCCACCTGTTCGGCGAAGTCGGCGTTTTCCGCCAGGAAACCGTAGCCAGGGTGAATGGCAGTGGCGCCGGTCACTTCGGCGGCGGCGATGATCGCCGGGATGTGCAGGTAAGAGTGCGCAGCCGACGCCGGACCGATGCAGACGGATTCGTCCGCCAGGCCCAGGTGCATCAGTTCTTTGTCGGCCTTGGAGTAAACGGCGACGGTCTTGATGCCCATCTCTTTGCAGGCACGCAGAATCCGCAGGGCGATCTCACCGCGGTTAGCGATCAGAACTTTTTCCAACTTCGCAGTCATCAAAGGCTCTCCGCGGTTCAAACGATGGTGAACAGCGGTTGGTCGTACTCAACCGGCTGGCCGTCTTCAACGAGGATGGATTCGATCACACCGCTGGTTTCAGCTTCGATGTGGTTCATCATCTTCATGGCTTCGACGATGCACAGGGTGTCGCCTTTCTTCACGGTCTGGCCCACTTCAACGAAGGACGGCGAGGATGGGGAAGACTTGCGGTAGAACGTGCCCACCATTGGCGAACGGGCCACGGTGCCGTTCAGCGTTGGCGCCGCAGGTGCGGCTGGCGCTGCAGCGGCAACTGGCGCGGCGGCCGGAGCAGGAGCGGCAGCCGGAGCCTGCATCGGGGCCGGTGCGTAGAACTGCTGGGCTGGGGTCTTGCTGTGGCGGCTGATGCGTACGGACTCTTCGCCTTCCTTGATCTCGAGCTCGTCGATGCCGGACTCTTCCAGCAATTCGATCAATTTCTTAACTTTACGGATATCCATGAATCATCAACTCCCAAGGGTCGGTCAGGGGCGTTTAACGCTTGTTGTTCAAGCTGTTGCCTGTTTTTCAAGCTGCTCTAGAGCGGCCTCCAGGGCCAGTCGGTAACCGCTGGCGCCAAGGCCGCAGATCACTCCCACCGCTACATCCGAGAAGTAGGAGTGATGGCGGAAAGGTTCGCGCTTGTGCACGTTGGACAAATGCACTTCGATGAATGGGATGCTCACCGCCAGCAGCGCGTCACGTAATGCGACACTTGTATGTGTAAAAGCTGCTGGATTGATCAAAATGAAATCCACGCCTTCTCCACGCGCGGCATGGATGCGGTCGATCAGCTCATATTCGGCGTTGCTTTGCAGGTAGAGCAAATGGTGGCCGGCCTGGCGGGCCCGCTGCTCCAGGTCCTGGTTTATCTGGGCCAGTGTCACCGCGCCGTAGACGCCCGGTTCGCGGGTGCCGAGCAGGTTCAGGTTGGGTCCGTGCAGGACTAAAAGGGTTGCCATCTGCTGTTCCTTGTTATCCGTGAGCAGGTGTCAGAACCCGGAGACTATGCCGCAAAGCCTTAATGACTGTCCAGTTCTCGGCAATAGCCAGCACGTTGACCGATGTTTGCGCGAAATTTATGACCGAGGTTTATCATCCGGTCATCCGGTTGAAAGCCGAACTCCTGTAGGAGCGAGC
>NZ_JAOSHO010000340.1 GCF_025917275.1 Pseudomonas agronomica
CGGGGGCGGAGGTGATGCGTTGGGTGGATCCGAAAATCAATCTGGCCAAGTACTCCAGCGTGTATATCGAGCCGACACAGCTCTACCCCAAGCCACAACCTACCGTGAAGATTCCCGCCGCCACCTTGGCCGGTATTACCAGCTACTACGACCAGGCGCTCAAGCGAGAGGCGGGCAAGTCCTTGCCTGTGGCGACCAGTCCCGGACCGGGCGTATTGGTGGTGCGGGCGGCTATCACTGCAGTGAGCAGCAAGACCGAAGGGCTGAAGCCTTATGAAGTGATTCCAATTGCCCTGGTGGCAGCCGCGGTCAGTACGGCCAGCGGCATTCGCGATCAGGAAACCACGCTGGGCACCGAAGCGGTTTTTCTCGACGGTGGTAATAATGCAGTGATCGCCCAGGTGGTGCGCAAGGGCACGGGCAAGCCGTTGTCGAACGAGTCCCAGGTGATGAAGCCCGACGATGTCAAGAACGTGATCGATGGCTGGGCGGCGGATCTGCACCAGTCCTATCTGCGTCTCAAGGCGAAATAGCCCGTTTGTAGGAATCGTCACTTTTTTCGCGCAGCCATAGGTCGGAGCACCATTTCATGGTTAACTCCGGCCTCACCATTTTTCAAACCTGTCAGAAGGAATCCGTTCATGGCTCAAGTCACCCTCAAAGGCAACCCGGTCCAAGTCAACGGTCAATTGCCACAAGCCGGTTCCAAGGCGCCAGCCTTTTCCCTGGTTGCCGGCAATCTGTCGGATGTTTCCCTGAAGGACTTCGCCGGCAAGCGCAAGGTGCTGAACATTTTCCCAAGCGTCGACACGCCGACCTGCGCCACGTCGGTGCGCAAGTTCAACGCCCAGGCCAACGACCTGAATAACACCGTGGTGCTGTGCATTTCCGCCGACCTGCCATTTGCCCAGGCCCGTTTCTGTGGCGCCGAAGGCCTGGAGAACGTACAGAACCTGTCCACCCTGCGCGGTGCCGAGTTCATCGAGAACTACGGCGTTGCCATTGCCGACGGCCCGCTCAAAGGCCTGACTGCCCGCGCCGTGGTGGTGCTGGACGAAAATGACACCGTGCTGCACAGCGAACTGGTCAAGGAAATCGCTGAAGAGCCGAACTACGAGGCGGCACTCGCAGCGCTGAAATAACTAGTCTGAAATAAAGTATTTATTACAATTGTTAACGGCCTGGCCTGCCCAGGCCGTTTTCATTTGTGTTTCAACGCCTTAGTCGAGTATGCGAAAGGTAAGCCCAAGGTAAATTGCCGGTAAAGGCGCTTTGCTAAATACCCGCCAGTGCTTATCGTTCAGCCTCCTGTAGAAGAAGCCCACGCGCCCAATGGTTGACCATTCAATGCCATCCTCTGTTTCCCGCAAATCCCGTCGCTGGTTGTTCGGCCTGTTTGTCGTATTGGTCGTTGCTGTGTTGGCCTGGAAATTCTGGCCGGCCAGCACCGATTCGAAAAATGCGTCAGGGCAGAAAGGCGCGGTGGGGCATATGGGGCGCTCGGGTGGCATGCGGCCAGGCTTTGGCGGTGCGACGGGGCCGATTCCGGTTCGCGTGGCACCGGCGGTCACTGGGGATTTCCCGCTTTACTACAAGGCGCTGGGCACCGTCACGGCGCTCAACACCATCAACGTGCGCAGCCGCGTGGGCGGCGAGTTGGTGAAGATTGCCTTTGAAGAAGGACAGATGGTCAAGGCTGGGGACCTGCTGGCCGAGATCGACCCGCGTCCATACCAGAATGCCTTGCTTCAGGCCGAAGGCACGTTGCTGCAAAACCAGGCCCAACTGAAGAACGCACAAGTGGACCTGGAGCGTTATCGCGGCTTGTACGCCGAAGACAGCATTGCCAAGCAGACCCTGGATACCGCCGCTGCGCTGGTGGGACAATACCAGGGCACGGTCAAGACCAACCAGGCAGCGGTCAACGACGCCAAGCTCAACCTGGAATTCACCAAGATCCGCGCGCCGATTTCCGGGCGCGTGGGCCTGCGGCAACTCGACCTCGGCAACCTGGTGGCGGCCAACGACACCACGGCCCTGGCCGTCATCACCCAGACCCAGCCCATCAGCGTGGTCTTCACGCTGCCGGAGAACAACCTCGAAACCGTGCTCGCCCGCTACCGCAGCGGGGCGAAACTGCCGGTCGAGGCCTGGGACCGTGGCGATGTGAAGCTCCAGGCCAGCGGCGTGCTGCAAAGTCTGGACAACCAGATCGACGTCACCACCGGCACCTTGAAATTCAAGGCCCGCTATGAGAACCGCGACCAGTCGCTGTTCCCCAATCAGTTCGTCAACGTGCGCCTGCTGGCCGACACCCTGAAAGGCGTGGTGCTCGCGCCGACGGCCGCCATTCAGTTCGGCACCAACGGCACGTTTGTCTATGCCTTGGACGGTGACAAGAGGGTCACGATCAAACAGCTCAGGATCGGCGCCAGCGATGGCGAGCATACGGTGGTCACAGAAGGGTTGGCCGCCGGCGACCGGGTGGTGCTCGAAGGCACCGACCGCCTGAAGGAAGGCAGCGAAGTGGAAGTGGTCAACGACAGCCAGGAAGTGCCGACCACGCCGACCGAGCACCTGCAGGGCAAGAGCGCCGCGGCCCCGACTGAGCCGGCAGCAGCCGACAAGGCGAAAAAGGGCGGCGCATGAATCTCTCGCGGCTGTTCATCCTTCGCCCGGTCGCCACCACCCTGAGCATGCTGGCCATTGTCCTGGCCGGCCTGATTGCCTACCGATTGCTGCCGGTGTCGGCATTGCCCCAGGTCGACTACCCGACCATCCGCGTCATGACCCTGTACCCGGGCGCCAGCCCCGACGTGATGACCAGCGCCGTGACCGCGCCGCTGGAGCGCCAGTTCGGGCAAATGCCGGGCCTGACGCAGATGGCATCCACCAGTTCCGGTGGGGCGTCGGTGATTACCCTGCGTTTCAACCTGGACATCAACATGGATGTCGCCGAGCAGCAGGTGCAGGCCGCGATCAACGCGGCGACCAATCTGTTGCCCGGCGATCTACCGGCGCCTCCGGTGTACAACAAGGTCAACCCGGCCGACACCCCGGTACTGACCCTGGCAATTACCTCCAAGACGATGCTGTTGCCCAAGCTCAATGACTTGGTGGATACGCGCATGGCGCAGAAAATCGCCCAGATCAGCGGCGTCGGTATGGTGACGATTGCCGGTGGCCAGCGCCAGGCCGTGCGGATCAAGGTCAACCCGGAAGCGCTGGCGTCCGCGGGCCTGAACCTGGCGGACGTGCGCACCCTGATCGGCGCCTCCAACGTCAACCAGCCCAAGGGTAACTTCGACGGCCCGACCCGGGTCTCGATGCTCGATGCCAACGACCAGTTGACCTCGCCCAAGGACTACGCCGAACTGATCCTGGCCTACGCCAACGGCGCGCCGCTGCGGCTCAAGGACGTGGCAGAGATCGTCGATGGCGCCGAAAACGAGCGCCTCGCCGCCTGGGCCAACGAGAACCAGGCCGTGCTGCTGAACATCCAGCGCCAGCCCGGCGCCAACGTCATCGAGGTGGTGGACCGGATCAAGGCCCTGCTACCCAGCATCACCGACAACCTGCCGGCCGGCCTCGACGTGACCGTGCTGACCGATCGCACCCAGACCATCCGTGCTTCTGTCACCGACGTCCAGCATGAGCTGCTGATCGCCATCGCCCTGGTGGTCATGGTGACGTTCCTGTTCCTGCGCCGGGTCAGCGCCACGATCATTCCCTCTGTGGCCGTGCCGTTGTCGCTGATCGGTACGTTCGGCGTGATGTACCTGGCCGGTTTCTCCATCAACAACCTGACCTTGATGGCCCTGACCATCGCCACCGGTTTCGTGGTGGACGACGCCATCGTCATGCTGGAAAACATCGCCCGTTTCATCGAGGAAGGCGACAGCCCGATGCAGGCGGCGCTCAAGGGCGCGAAGCAGATCGGCTTCACCTTGATTTCCCTGACGCTGTCGCTCATCGCGGTGTTGATCCCGCTGCTGTTCATGGCCGATGTGGTCGGGCGGCTGTTTCGCGAATTCGCCATCACCCTGGCGGTGGCGATCCTGATCTCGCTGGTGGTGTCCCTGACCCTGACGCCGATGATGTGCGCGCGCTTGCTCAAGCGCGAGCCGAAGGAAGAGGAGCAGGGCCGTTTCTACCGGGCCAGCGGTGCCTGGATCGACTGGTTGATCGCCGGCTATGGGCGCAAGTTGCAGTGGGTCCTCAAGCATCAACCGCTGACGCTGTTGGTGGCAGTGGGCAGCCTGGTGTTGACGGTGGTGTTGTACCTGGCCGTGCCCAAGGGTTTTTTCCCGGTGCAGGACACTGGCGTGATCCAAGGTATCTCCGAGGCGCCGCAGGCGATTTCGTTTGCCGCGATGGGCGAGCGCCAGCAGCAATTGGCCAAGGTCATCCTCGCCGACCCGGCGGTGGAGAGCCTGTCTTCCTACATCGGTGTAGACGGTGACAACGCGACGCTCAACAGCGGTCGCTTGCTGATCAACCTCAAGCCTCACCGTGAGCGGGACGACAGCGCCAGCGAGATCATCGCCCGCTTGCAACCGCAGTTGGACCGGCTGGTGGGCATTCGGCTGTTCATGCAGCCGGTGCAGGACCTGACCATCGAAGACCGGGTCAGCCGCACCCAATATCAATTCAGCCTGTCATCGCCGGATGCCGAATTGCTCAGCCTCTGGAGCGGTCGCCTGGTCGAAGCGCTCGCTCAACAGCCGGAACTCACCGACGTTGCCAGCGACTTGCAGGACAAGGGCTTGCAGGTTTACCTGGTGATTGACCGAGATGCTGCCTCGCGGCTGGGCGTGTCGGTGTCGAACATCACCGATGCGCTCTACGACGCCTTCGGCCAGCGACAGATTTCCACCATCTACACCCAGGCCAGCCAGTACCGCGTAGTGCTTCAAGCCCAGTCCGGGGAAAAGATCGGCCCGCAGGCACTGGACCAGATACACGTCAAGACCACCGACGGCGGGCAAGTCCGCCTGTCGAGCCTGGCGCGGGTAGAGGAGCGCCAGGCACAACTGGCGATTGCCCACATCGGCCAGTTCCCGGCGGTGATGATGTCGTTCAACCTGGCGCCAGGCGTGGCCCTCGGGCACGCCGTCGACGTCATTGAAAAGGTGCAGAAGGACATCGGCATGCCCGTTGGCGTGCAGACCGAATTCCAGGGCGCGGCGCAGGCGTTCCAGGCGTCGCTGTCGAGCACTTTGCTGCTGATCCTGGCGGCGGTGGTGACCATGTACATCGTGCTGGGCGTGTTGTACGAGAGCTACATCCATCCGATCACGATTCTTTCCACCTTGCCCTCGGCGGCCATCGGCGCCTTGCTCGCGTTGATCCTCAGCGGCAATGATTTGGGCATGATTGCGATCATCGGCATCATCCTGCTGATTGGCATCGTCAAGAAGAACGCGATCATGATGATCGACTTCGCCCTCGACGCCGAGCGCAACCAGGGCATGGACCCGCAGACCGCCATCTACCAGGCCGCGCTGTTGCGCTTCCGACCGATCCTGATGACCACCCTCGCGGCCCTGTTCGGCGCCGTGCCGCTGATGCTCGCCACCGGCTCCGGCGCCGAATTGCGCCAACCGCTGGGCCTGGTAATGGTGGGCGGCTTGTTGGTAAGCCAGGTGCTGACGCTGTTCACCACGCCGGTGATCTACCTGTACTTCGATCGCCTGGGGCGCCGGTTTGCCAGGCCTGAGGCGGATGA
>NZ_JAOSHO010000341.1 GCF_025917275.1 Pseudomonas agronomica
GGAGCAAGCTCCCTCGCCACAGGATGGTGTTGTCTTTGAGATGTCCATTAAAAAGGGCTCCTCGAAGGAGCCCCCTGGGCCGTAGCCCGCCGTCCGGATGGGACGTGCGTGGTTAAATCGGTTTGGATGTCAGATTGTCGAGTTCTTGAGTAATAGGCCCTGTGTCAGCCGACGGCGTGAAGTTCGTTGAGTCTGTGGATACCCGCAGTGCCGGTCATACCGTCCCAGTTGTCGCCGCGTCCTTCTCGCCAGCCATTGATCCAGGCTTGACGTACCGACGGTAGAGTAAAGGGGCAAAGCTCACGGGATTTACCACCAACGCCATATTGGTAACCGCGTAAAAAAGCTCTTTCCAACGGATCACGCTTAAGTCTTCTCATAGGGTGTTGCCCTCACTTGTTGACTGTTGCTTAGCGTCGACCTCTATCGAGGCCGGGGCAGAATCATTCTGCCGTTGGTGGCTCGTTGCCGGCGTGACGAGCCAAGGTGTTGACGCCGTTGCGACGTCAACCTGTGGTGAGTTCTAACCAAAGCGTCACACGGATGGAATGATCGTTTTGTCATAAGCACGTAACAATAAAGATGTTAGTGCGATAAGTAACATGATGTTCGACACCCGCTTTTGAGCAAGACCCCTGTATGATCAGCCCTGCGCTGAAAGGCGGTCGCCGAAATCGAATGAGAATGTCCCCCTGTTGCACTCGGGTACTATTCGACGAAAGGGACAACTTTTCACAATTTGTTGCACAGAATTTTTTATCTGTCCTCGCATCTAAGCTCTTTGAACCTGAGCGGCGAGTACGGAGCGGCACACTTTCGTGCCACGCGGGTGCTCTTGAGAAAAGCACCTGATTGAACCCGGCCCGGCAATGCGTTGCCCGGCCCACTTAGCCAAAGGCTCTGGAAATCCCATGTCCGACCGTTTCGAACTCTTCCTCACCTGCCCCAAGGGCCTCGAAGGCCTGCTTCTTGAGGAAGCCGTCGGGCTTGGCCTTGAAGAGGCGCGCGAGCACACTTCGGCCGTTCGCGGCAGCGCTGACATGGAGACGGCTTACCGACTGTGCCTGTGGTCACGCCTGGCCAACCGCGTCTTGCTGGTACTCAAGCGCTTCCCGATGAAGGACGCCGAAGACCTCTACCACGGTGTATTGGATGTCGATTGGCAAGATCACATGCTCGCCGATGGCACCCTGGCAGTGGAGTTCAGCGGCCACGGCTCGGGCATTGACAACACCCATTTCGGCGCCTTGAAGGTCAAGGACGCCATCGTCGACAAACTGCGCACGCCATCGGGCGAGCGTCCTTCCATCGACAAGCTCAACCCGGACCTGCGCATCCACCTGCGCCTGGACCGCGGCGAAGCGATCCTCTCCCTGGATCTTTCCGGCCACAGCCTGCACCAGCGCGGTTATCGCCTGCAGCAAGGCGCCGCGCCGCTGAAGGAAAACCTCGCGGCCGCGATACTGATTCGCGCCGGTTGGCCGCGCATTGCCGCCGAAGGCGGGGCGCTGGCCGACCCGATGTGCGGCGTCGGCACGTTCCTGGTGGAAGCCGGCATGATCGCCGCCGACATGGCGCCGAACCTGCGTCGCCAGCAATGGGGCTTTACCGCCTGGCTCGGCCATGTGCCGGCGCTGTGGCGCAAACTCCATGAGGAAGCCACCGAACGCGCCGCCGCTGGGCTGGCCAAGCCACCGTTGTGGATTCGTGGCTACGAGGCCGATCCACGGCTGATCCAGCCGGGCCGCAACAACGTCGAACGCGCGGGCCTGAGCGAGTGGATCAAGATCTATCAGGGCGAAGTCGCCACCTTCGAGCCGCGCCCGGACCAGAACCAGAAGGGCCTGGTGATCTGCAACCCACCGTACGGCGAGCGCCTGGGCGACGAAGCCAGCCTGCTTTACCTCTACCAGAACCTTGGCGAGCGGCTGCGCCAGGCCTGCCTGAACTGGGAAGCGGCGGTGTTCACCGGCGCGCCGGACCTGGGCAAGCGCATGGGCATTCGCAGCCACAAGCAGTATTCCTTCTGGAACGGCGCATTGCCCTGTAAGCTGCTGTTGATCAAGGTATTGCCGGATCAATTCGTCACGGGCGAGCGTCGGACCCCGGAACAACGCCAGGCCGAGCGTGAGCAATCCGCCTACGACCAGACCCCGGATGTCCCGCAGGAGCGCCAGTACAACAAGAACGGCAACCCGATCAAGCCAGCGCCGGCACCGGCACCCATGGTCGAGCAGGCGCGCCTGAGCGAAGGCGGGCAGATGTTCGCCAATCGCCTGCAGAAAAACCTCAAGCTGCTGAGCAAGTGGGCCAAGCGTGAAGGCGTGGACTGCTATCGCGTCTACGACGCCGACATGCCGGAATATTCGATGGCTATCGACCTGTATCACGATTGGGTCCACGTCCAGGAATACGTCGCGCCGAAATCCATCGATCCGGAAAAGGCCTCGGCCCGCTTGTTCGATGCGCTGGCGGCTATTCCCCAGGCCTTGAACGTCGACAAGAGCCGCGTTGTCATCAAGCGCCGCGAGCGCCAGAGCGGCACCAAGCAGTACGAGCGCCAGAGTGCCCAAGGCAAGTTCACCGAGGTCAACGAAGGCGGTGTTAAGCTGCTCGTCAACCTCACGGATTACCTCGATACCGGGCTGTTTCTCGACCACCGGCCCATGCGGTTGCGAATCCAGAAAGAAGCCGCCGGCAAGCGCTTCCTCAACCTGTTCTGCTACACCGCGACCGCCAGCGTCCACGCTGCCAAGGGCGGCGCGCGCAGCACCACCAGCGTCGATCTGTCGAAAACCTACCTGGACTGGGCGCGCCGCAACTTGTCGCTCAATGGTTTTTCCGACAAGAACCGCCTGGAGCAGGGCGACGTCATGGCGTGGCTGGAAGCCAGTCGTGACGAGTACGACCTGATCTTCATCGATCCACCGACCTTCTCCAACTCCAAGCGCATGGAAGGCGTGTTCGACGTGCAGCGCGATCAGGTCCAGTTGCTGGACCTGGCCATGGCGCGCCTGGCGCCGGGCGGCGTGCTGTATTTCTCCAACAACTTCCGCAAGTTCCAGCTCGAAGAGAACCTGGCCGAGCGTTACGCGGTGGAGGAAATCACCGCGAAAACCATCGATCCGGACTTTGCCCGAAACAGCAAGATTCACCGCGCATGGAAAATCATGGCGCGCTGATCTCGTTGATTGGATCCATCCAGGCCTTGAAAATCAAGGCTTTCGGGTGTTTTTGGGGCTGGCTAAAGTAATGGCATATAGCTATAACTTAGCTGTGACCGGGGCTGTTCAAATGCCTGGTCCTTTTTGAGTTATGGGCATGGCATTACATCCGGTGCGTCCCAGGATCCTGGGTTTTATCAGCGAAGATGTTTCAGCGTGGCTGGTGGCTTCATTGGTCCTGGCGGCGGGGGCATTGCTGACCGGTTTGTTGGCCTGGGGCACGCTGAATCTGTTCAATCAGCAGTTGCGCCAGCGTTTCGCGTTGCAAGTCGACGAACGCTATAGCCGTATCGAAGAGCGCTTCCAGGACCAGGTGCAACGCCTCGACAGCCTGAGGCGTTTCTTCGCCAACTCCGATGGGGTTTCCAACACCGAATTCCATGGCTACACCGAAGCCATGCTGCGCCATACCCGGGCCTTTGCCTGGGCGCCCCGGGTGCTGCGGGAGGAGCGTCAGGCGTTTGAGCACCAGGCGCGGGCCGAGGTGTCCGGTACGTTTACCATTCGTGAGCCGGACGAGGCAGGCGTTTTGCGAGAGGCTCCCGAGCGGGACGAATACGTGCCGGTGCTGTATGTCCAGGGTCAACCCTCCTATGGCGCGCCGCTGGGCCTGGACCTGCTTTACCAACCCACGCGCCGCGCCACGCTGGAACGGGCCCGCGAACGTAACGCCATGGCGGTGTCCCAACCCCTGGACCTGGTCGGTGTCGATCCGGTCTTTTCCAGGGGGATCATGCTGGCGGCCCCGGTCGTACGACATTCCGGGAACGAGCTGTTGGGTTTTGTGGTGGCTGCGGTCAGCATGCGCCAGTTGATGTCCGATGGCCTGCCGGATTCCGGTCATGACAACCTGTCGATGCGGGTGCTCGACCTGTCCAGCGACGATCGCCAGGAAATGCTGTACGAGAGCCCCGACCGTCCGGGCAACAGCGAGTTGTCGGCGACCCGATTGTTGCGCCTGGCCGATCGTGACTTTCGGGTTGAACTGCGACCCAGCCTCCTGTTCCTGTCGAGCAACCATTCCAGCGTCGTGAGCCTGACGGTGCTGGGCGGGTTGCTCAGCCTGATGCTCAGTGTCTTGTTCTATACGCTGGTCAGCCAACGGCAACGGGCCCTGGCGCTGGTGGAGCAACGGACCCAGGAACTGCGGGCCCGGGAAACGGAACTGCGCGGCACCCACGGCCAGTTGAGGGGCGTGCTCGACGCCGCGACGCAGGTCGCGATCATTGCCACTGACTTGCGCGGCGTTATCACCACCTTCAATGCCGGTGCCGAGCAGATGCTCGGCTATCAGAGCTGTGATGTGTTGCAGAGCATGACCCTGGAAAGCCTCCACGTTCCGCGCGAGCTGCAGGAGCGGGCGGCCCAACTCGCCGCTCGCTTTGGCAAACCGATTCCCACCTGTCACGCCATGTTGCTGGAAGGTGGCGAGCAGGGTGGCCAGCAGGCGCGGGAATGGACCCTGGTGCGCCGCGACGGCAGCCACCTGACAGTGAATATGCTGGCGACGCCGGTGCTGGACGACCAGGAACTGTGGGTCGGACACCTGGCCATATGCATCGACGTCACCGAACGCAAGCGCGTCCACGAGGCGTTGGCCGCCAGGGACCTGTTGTTGAAGAAACTCAGCGCCCATGTTCCCGGTGGCATCTACCAATTCAAGATGGATTTCAACGGTGGCTTCAGCGTGATCTACGCCAGCGATGGCATCCGGGATATCTACGAACTGGAGCCGGACGTGCTGGTGCGGCACGCCGAAGCGATTTTTTCCCGCATTCATCCCTTGGACAGCGCGCGGGTTCGCGCATCGATTCGCACCTCGGCCGACACCTTGAGCCCATGGCGCGAAGAGTATCGGGTGCAACTGCCAC
The DNA here is from genome assembly GCF_025917275.1 of Pseudomonas agronomica. GTDB lineage: Bacteria > Pseudomonadota > Gammaproteobacteria > Pseudomonadales > Pseudomonadaceae > Aquipseudomonas > Aquipseudomonas agronomica. Next base: position 5,096 of record NZ_JAOSHO010000341.1, read on the forward strand.
TGCGCGGCCTGCGCTGGGTCCGCGGCGAGGCGACGCCCGAGCAACTGCCGGGTGGCGGGGTGTTGTGGCACGGTTACATCTCAGACATTTCCGACCTCAAGCGCGTGGAAGAAGAGCTGCGGGCGCTGTCCGTGACCGACGCCTTGACCGGCATTCGCAACCGGCGTTATTTCCAGGAGCGGCTGACCTCGGAGTTGGCCCGGGTTGAGCGCGGCACCGGGGAAATGGCGGTCATCATGCTTGATATCGATCATTTCAAGCGCATCAACGACCAGTACGGCCACGCGATGGGCGACCGAGTGCTACAAGCCGTCTGCCAGCGCATCACCCAGCGACTGCGACGTACCGATGTGTTCTGCCGGCTTGGCGGGGAAGAGTTCGTGGTGTTGTGCCCGGACACCGACGGCGAAAGCGCCTACACGCTGGCCGTAGGACTATGGGACGGCCTGCGCGGGGCGCCGATCGAGGAGGTGGGGGTCATCACTGCGAGTTTTGGTGTCGCCAGCCTCCGTCCCGGCGAAGGCGCCGATGCGCTGCTGCTACGAGCTGATTCGGGGGTCTATGCGGCCAAGCAGGCCGGGCGCGATCGGGTCGAGGCGCCGTTGGGATAGTGCTTTTTACGCTAACCAC
>NZ_JAOSHO010000342.1 GCF_025917275.1 Pseudomonas agronomica
AGCTGGATCAAGCGAACAGGTTATTCGTCGTCATCAAAATTGTAGCTACCCGGCGCCAGGTTCTCGAATCGCGTGTACTTGCCGATAAACGCCAGGCGGATAAAGCCGATCGGGCCGTTCCGCTGCTTGCCGATGATGATTTCGGCGATGCCCTTGTGCTCCGTCTCCGGGTGATACACCTCGTCCCGGTAGACGAACATGATGACGTCGGCGTCCTGCTCGATCGCTCCGGATTCCCGCAAGTCGGAGTTCACCGGACGCTTGTTGGGACGCTGTTCCAGGGAGCGGTTCAGCTGGGACAGGGCCACGACCGGACAGTTGAATTCCTTGGCCAGGGCCTTGAGGGAACGGGAGATCTCGGAAATCTCGTTGGTCCGGTTGTCACCGCTGGAACCGGGGATCTGCATCAATTGCAGGTAGTCGATCATGATCAGCGCGATGTCACCGTGCTCGCGCACCAGACGCCGGGTCCGGGCGCGCATTTCCGACGGGCTGATGCCGGCCGTATCGTCGATGAACAGCTTGCGGTCATTGAGCAGGTTGACCGCCGAGGTGAGGCGCGGCCAGTCGTCGTCTTCCAGTTGGCCGGAACGGACCTTGGTCTGGTCGATGCGCCCCAGGGACGAGAGCATACGCATGATCAGCGATTCGCCTGGCATCTCGAGGGAGTACACCAGGACCGCCTTGTCGCTGCGCAGCACGGCGTTTTCCACCAGGTTCATCGCAAAGGTGGTCTTGCCCATGGACGGACGGCCGGCGACGATGATCAGGTCGGACGGCTGCAGGCCGCTGGTCTTCTCGTCGAGGTCGGTGTAGCCGGTGGACAGGCCGGTGATGGCGTTGTCGGTGTTGAACAAGGTGTCGATGCGGTCGATGGCCTTGGTCAACAGGTCGTTGACGCTCACCGGGCCGCCGGTTTTCGGCCGGGCCTCGGCGATCTGGAAAATCTGCCGCTCGGCTTCGTCGAGGATCTCGGCGGCGGTTCGCCCTTCCGGGTTGAACGCGCTGTCGGCGATCTCGGTACTGATGCCGATCAACTGGCGCAAGGTCGCCCGCTCGCGCACGATTTGCGCATAGGCCTTGATGTTGGCGACCGACGGTGTGTTTTTTGCCAGTTCGCCCAGATAACCGAGGCCGCCGACCTGGGATGTCTGCCCTTCCTTGTCCAATTGCTCGGCCAGGGTCACGACGTCGATCGGCATGTTCTGATCGGCCAGACGGGCGATCGCACGGAAAATCAGACGGTGGTCATGCCGGTAGAAGTCGCCGTCGGAGACTTGATCGAGCACACGTTCCCAGGCGTTGTTGTCCAGCATCAGGCCACCGAGTACGGCCTGTTCGGCCTCGATGGAATGCGGGGGCACCTTCAGGGCAGCGGTTTGCAGATCGTATTGCTCGGGGGCGGTGATTTCGTTCATGGCCACGTCTGGTTATGAAAATCAGGAATTGCAGAAAGACAAAGGGCACGACCTGTAGACAGGATCGTGCCCGATGTTACCGGCAAGCACCCGAGGGTGCCAACCGACAGGTATTGCTTAGGCTGCTACCACGACAACGCGTACGGTGGCTTCAACTTCGGCGTGCAGGTGCACGGCTACGTCGAATTCACCTACGTTGCGGATGGTGCCGTTCGGCAGACGAACTTCGCTTTTCGCCACTTCAACGCCGGAGGCGGTCAGTGCGTCAGCGATGTCGTGGGTACCGATCGAACCGAACAGCTTGCCTTCGTCGCCAGCGGTGGCAGTGATGGTCACTTCCAGCTCGGCCAGTTGGGCAGCACGGCTTTCAGCCGATGCCTTACGGTCTGCGGCGGCTTTTTCCAGCTCAGCGCGACGCTCTTCGAACGCAGCCAGGTTGGCAGCGGTCGCAGCGGTGGCTTTGCCGAAAGGCAGCAGGTAGTTACGACCGTAGCCGGCCTTAACGTTTACTTTGTCGCCCAGGTTGCCCAGGTTGGCGATTTTTTCCAGAAGGATCAGTTGCATGTGAAAATCCTCTAACTTTTAACCTTCACCGTTCGCGTTGTCGGCGTCTTTCGGCGCCATACGACCGCGAAAATCAATCAGGCTGTCGACAATGGCCAGGACCACCAGCAACGGATAGATCAGCTGCATGAACAGCAACAACGTGACGTACAACCCCACCAGCCAGAACCTGGCCAGCCGCTTTTGCGCCACCAGCCCGTGAATCAGGGCCAGCGCGGCAAAGACCAGCGGTACGCTGCACAACGGCGTGAGCATCGCCATCTGCGGACCGAAGTTCGGCCCCAGAAGCATGCCCGCCAACAGCAACATCGCCAGCCCAAGCGGAAAGCGGATGGCGCGAAATTCGCGACCAAAACCACCCGGGTTGTACAACAACGCCTGCCAGTAGCGCCCGATAACCAGGCTCAGCACACTGACGATCTGCAACAAGGCCGCAATCAGTCCGGTCAGGACGGGGGCGATCAGGGACGCGAAACGCGCCTGCTCTTCTACCGACATCTGCTGGTAGAGATCACCGAGCGCTTCGGGCAGGATTTTTATCAAAGCCTGCGACAGCATCTCGATCTGGGGTTCGAAAGCCACCCCGAGCACCACTGAAAACACCACGCCTGTCGCTATGCTGACCAGCAGCACGCGGTTCCAGGATTCGCTGGCGCGCAACACCAACGCCAGCGCCGAAGTCCCCAGCAGCACCATGACGGCACGCGGGTCAGCGGCATACAACCACCAGAGCAAAGCCGGCAGCAGTCCCAGAGCAAGAACGCCCGAGGCGTCCCTCAATCCGCGCCGCAGGAGTACAAGACCCACCGCGGCAGCACCCAACCAATACAACAACGGCAATGCCGCACATCCAGCCACTACCAGAGTGGCCTGCACACGTCCCCGCATGATGAAGTCAGCTAAGGCACGCATGCATTCAATCCCTTACTACTTGTCGACTGCCCGGTCTCAGCGGCCGTGGCTGTCGGTGTAGGCCAGCAGGGCCAGGAAGCGGGCGCGCTTGATAGCGGTGGCCAGCTGACGCTGATAACGAGCTTTGGTACCGGTGATACGGCTTGGAACGATTTTGCCGGTCTCGGATACGTAGGCTTTCAGAGTGTTGAGATCTTTGTAATCGATCTCTTTCACGTCTTCAGCGGTGAAGCGGCAGAATTTACGACGACGGAAGAAACGTGCCATGTGATTGGCTCCTTAAAAGGTCCGTGGATTACTCGTCAGCGTTATCGCTGTTGTCGCTGTCGCTATCGCTGTCATCGCCATCGGCGCTGTCAGAGTGCTCAGGACGGTCGCGACGCTCACGGCGCTCACTGCGGTTTTCTTCAGCCTTGAGCATCTCGGATTGGCCGGTGACGGCTTCTTCGCGACGGATGACCAGGTTACGGATCACTGCATCGTTGTAGCGGAAGTTGTCTTCCAGCTCGGCCAGGGCCTTGCCAGTGCACTCAACGTTCAGCATCACGTAGTGAGCCTTGTGAACATTGTTGATTGCGTAGGCCAGTTGACGACGGCCCCAATCTTCCAGACGGTGGATTTTGCCGCCGTCTTCTTCGATCAGCTTGGTGTAACGCTCAACCATGCCGCCGACTTGCTCGCTTTGATCCGGGTGGACCAAAAAGATGATTTCGTAATGACGCATGAATGCTCCTTACGGGTTGTAGCCTGCCGCTCAAAAACGGTCAGACAAGGAGTGAATGACACTTATGGACTTGAGGACGCTAGACACATAAGTGCCTGCCATCACAGCAAGGGGCGCAATTGTAGAGAAGGGCCGAGGGCGGCGCAAGGAAATTGGTGATTATTTGAACAGCGCCGTTCCTGACCCTACACAAAACACTGTGGGAGCGAGCTTGCTCGCGATGACGGTGTATCAGTGACGCAAATGTCGACTGACACCGCCCTATCGCGAGCAAGCTCGCTCCCACATTTTGACCGCGTCTGGATCAGGGCTTTTTGGCGGCTGCCTTGGCGCCACGCTGGCGCTGGGCCTCGAACAGGCAGACGCCGGTGGCGACCGAGACGTTGAGGCTGCTGACGCTGCCGGCCATCGGCAGCTTCACCAGGTAATCGCAGTGCTCACGGGTCAGGCGGCGCATGCCCTTGCCTTCGGCACCCATGATCAGGATGGTCGGACCCGTCAGGTCCTGGTCATAAATGCTGACCTCGGCCTCGCCCGCCGTGCCGACAACCCACAAGCCGCGCTGCTGAAGTTTTTCCAGGGTGCGCGCCAGGTTGGTCACCGCCACCAACGGAATGACCTCCGCCGCGCCACAGGCCACTTTGCGCACCACGGGCGTCAAGGTTGCCGACTTGTCCTTGGGCACGATCACCGCCAGCGCACCCGCGGCATCCGCCGAACGCAGGCAGGCGCCAAGGTTATGAGGATCGGTCACGCCGTCCAGCACCAGCAGCAGGGGCGCGCCTTCGGTGCGATCCAGAAGCTCGTCGAGCATCGCTTCGCCCCACACCTGGCTCGGGCTGACCTCGGCCACGACACCCTGGTGCACGCCTTCGACCCAGGCATCCATTTCGCGTCGCTCGGCCTGGCCGACCGCAACGCGGTTTTCGCCGGCCAGTTCAACCAGGGTCTGGACGCGCGGATCGCTACGCCCTTCCGCCAGCCAGATCTGCTTGACCCGCTTGGGGTGATGACGCAGCAACGCTTCCACGGCGTGCACGCCGTAGATTTTTTCCAACTGACTCATGACTTGGCCTTGGGTTTACGTGCCCCGCCGCTCTTGGCTGGGGCCGAGCCCGCTTTCGGCGGGCCCTTACGGTGTTTGCTCGGCTTGCTGGCCGCCTTGTCCGGGGCCGACCGTCCGGCCTTGCTCCCGGATGCAGCTTTACCACCATTCTTGGCTTCAGCCAGCAACGCCTGTTTCATTTCACGGCTTTTGCGCAACTCGGCGTTCTTCGCCGCCGCATCGCTTGGCCGATAGGCTTCGACAGCTTTTTCCTTGGCCGGACCACGACGCCCCGACCGGGACGATGAAGCAGGCTCCTCGGACTTGCTGGCAGGCGCTGCGGTTTCGGCACCACGCTTCTTGCGACCGATCGGCGCGCTGATGGTTTTTTCCGCCATCTCGAAGTCGATCTTGCGCTCGTCGAGGTCGACGCGCATCACCCGCACTTCGACGGTATCGCCAAGGCGGAAGCTGCGCCCGGTGCGCTCGCCCGCCAGGCGGTGGTGCACAGGGTCGAAGTGGTAGTAATCGCCCGGCAGCGCGGTGACATGCACCAGGCCTTCGACGTAGATGTCAGTCAGTTCGACGAACAGGCCAAAACCGGTCACAGCGGTAATCACGCCAGGGAACGACTCACCGACGCGATCCTTCATGTATTCGCACTTGAGCCAGTTCACCACGTCGCGAGTCGCTTCGTCGGCACGTCGCTCGCTCATCGAGCATTGCTCGCCGAGCTGCTCCAGGGCGGCCTCGTCGTACGGATAGATACGCGCCTTCGGAATGGTCATCGCACCGGCACGCTTGACGTGCGGGGTGTTCATCTTCGAGTGGATCACGCTGCGGATGGCCCGGTGCGTGAGCAGGTCGGGGTAGCGACGGATCGGCGACGTAAAGTGGGTGTAGGCCTCGTAATTCAGGCCGAAGTGACCCTGGTTGTCGGCGCTGTACACCGCCTGACTCAACGAGCGCAGCATCACGGTCTGGATCAGGTGGAAATCCGGACGATCCTTGATGCTTGCCAGCAGCGCCTGG
>NZ_JAOSHO010000343.1 GCF_025917275.1 Pseudomonas agronomica
ATCGCGAGCAAGCTCGCTCCCACAAGGGGGCTGCGTGAGCTTCAAGAGCCAGCCGCACCCTGCACCACGCCACCCTCAAGCTTGCGCCACAGCAACCGCACGTTGGCCTTGCGCACCAGGGCGCAGCGGTACAGGCGGATCTCCAGCGGGACATGCCACTGCGCCCCGCCGCAGATCACCAATTCGCCCCGGGCCAGTTCGTTGCGCACACTCAGGTGAGGGACCCAGGCGATACCCAGCCCTTCCAGCGCCATGCTTTTCAGGCTGTCGGCCATGGCCGTCTCGTAGACGGTGGTGAAGCGCAGCGCGCGCTGGCGCAACAACTGGTTCACCGAACGCCCGAGGAAGGCCCCGGCGCTGTAGGCCAACAGCGGCACACTGGCCTCGCCTTCGAGGTCGAACAACGGCCGGCCCTGTGCGTCGGCGGCGCAGACCGGGAGCATCTCGGTCTGGCCCAAATGCAAGGACGGGAAAATCTCCGGATCCATCTGCATCGCCGAATCCGGGTCATAGAAAGCCAGCATCAGGTCGCAGCCGCCTTCACGCAAGGCATGTACGGCATCGCCCACGTTGGTCGCCACCAGCCGCGTGGCGATGTTCATGCCGTCGTTGCGCAACTGGGCAATCCAGCGCGGGAAGAAGCCGAGCGCCAGGGAGTGCGCGGCTGCCACCTGGATGACTTCGCCCTGCCCGCCCTCCAGATGATGCAGATGCCGCAGCACCTCGCCCAACTGCTCGACCACCGTGCGCGCCGTCACCAGGAACAGTTGCCCCGCCGCGGTCAGCTCGATCGGCGTGCGCGAGCGGTTGACCAGCGTCAGCCCCAGCGCCGCTTCAAGGCTCCGGATCCGCCGACTGAAAGCGGGCTGCGTCACAAAGCGTCGTTCGGCCGCCTGGGAAAAACTGCGAGTCGCGGCCAGGGCACTGAAGTCCTCGAGCCATTTGCTTTCTAGATTCATCACCGCCCTCCCGAAGGACGCACCAAAACAGGTCACACGTTCGCCGCGTCGTCGGCGTCACACCGACATTATGCCGAATATGCATAGGCCAGTGTTTAACAGCATTGGCCCATTTTTTTCTGAAAGCCTAGGATTCACAGCGTTCCGGCTCAGACCGGGTCCTTATTGAGATGATTTCCATCATGTCCTCCGCTGCATCATTCCGCACAGAAAAAGACCTGCTTGGCGTACTCGAAGTACCGGCGCAAGCGTATTACGGCATCCAGACCCTGCGAGCGATCAACAACTTTCGTCTCTCCGGTGTCCCGATCTCGCATTACCCTAAGCTGGTGGTCGGTCTGGCAATGGTCAAGCAAGCCGCCGCTGACGCCAACCGCGAACTGGGCCAGCTCAGCGAAGCCAAGCACGCCGCCATCAGCGAAGCCTGTGCACGGTTGATCCGCGGTGATTTCCACGAAGAATTCGTGGTGGACATGATCCAGGGCGGCGCCGGCACGTCGACCAACATGAATGCCAACGAAGTCATCGCCAACATTGCGCTGGAGGCCATGGGTCACCAGAAGGGCGAATACCAGTACCTGCACCCCAACAACGACGTGAACATGGCGCAGTCCACCAACGACGCCTACCCGACCGCGATCCGCCTGGGCCTGCTGCTGGGTCATGACGCGTTGCTGGCCAGCCTCGACAGCCTGATCCAGGCGTTCGCCGCCAAGGGCGAGGAATTCAGCCACGTCCTGAAAATGGGCCGCACCCAGTTGCAAGACGCCGTGCCGATGACCCTCGGCCAGGAATTCCGCGCCTTCGCCACCACCCTGAGCGAAGACCTGGCACGCCTGAAAACCCTGGCGCCTGAATTGCTTACCGAAGTGAACCTGGGCGGCACCGCCATCGGCACCGGCATCAACGCCGACCCGCGCTACCAGGCCCTGGCCGTACAGCGCCTGGCGACCATCAGCGGCCAACCGCTGGTGCCAGCCGCCGACCTGATCGAAGCCACCTCCGACATGGGCGCCTTCGTGCTGTTCTCCGGCATGCTCAAGCGCACCGCGGTCAAGCTGTCGAAGATCTGCAACGACCTGCGCCTGCTGTCCAGCGGCCCACGCACCGGCATCAACGAAATCAACCTGCCGGCCCGCCAGCCAGGCAGCTCGATCATGCCTGGCAAGGTCAACCCGGTGATCCCGGAAGCGGTCAACCAAGTAGCGTTCCAGATCATCGGCAACGACCTGGCCCTGACCATGGCGGCCGAAGGCGGCCAACTGCAACTGAACGTGATGGAGCCGCTGATCGCCTTCAAGATCTTCGACTCGATCCGCCTGCTGCAACGCGCCATGGACATGCTGCGCGAGCACTGCATCGTCGGCATCACCGCCAACGAGGCGCGCTGCCGTGAGCTGGTCGAGCACTCGATCGGCCTGGTCACCGCCCTGAACCCGTACATCGGCTATGAAAACGCCACCCGTATCGCCCGCGTTGCCCTGGAAAGCGGCCGCGGCGTGCTGGAACTGGTGCGCGAAGAAGGCTTGCTCGACGACGCCATGCTCGACGACATCCTGCGCCCGGAAAACATGATTGCCCCGCGTCTGGTCCCACTGAAGGCTTGATCGACGCGACCACCGCTCACCAGGTCGAGGGACTAGACACCTCTCACCTTTTGAGGGCTTGGGGACTCGTTCCCCAAGCCCTTTTTTTTAACAAAAGGATGCAAGCAAGACAGAACCTGTAGGACCGAGCCGACTGGCAATAAACAGCGCCGCGCTGCCGTTGTACCCCGCGTCGCTCGCCATCGCGAGCCAGCTCTCTCCCACAAGAACCTGACCGAAAGGCCAGGAGATACAAGGGTTCGTTTCGTCGCATGCACCACAACTGTGCAGACGGGCGTCGCACTGATAGGTATAGTGCCGCCCCTCTTCGCATGAGTGGTCGTCGTCAACGAGGCCTCAACAACATGCGAAAACCGAACTAATAACAAACCCGCGAAGTGGACCGGGACGAAGCATCCCCAATCTGTCGAGCCGCGCGCCGACCGATGTAACACGATGTTTCCAAATGACCATCATTGCTTAAACAAAAAACAGCGAGGAATACTCATGCTCGAAGTCATCAACGACTTCCTCTCAGGGAAAGTGCTGATCGCGCTCATTGTGGGGCTCGGTGGCTACTTCACGATCCGCTCGCGTTTCGTCCAGTTCCGTCACTTCTTCCATATGTTCGCGGTGTTCCGTGACAGCCTGAAAAGCAGCACTGACCAGCTCAGTTCGTTCCAGGCCTTGATGCTCAGCCTGGCCGGTCGCGTCGGCGCGGGCAACATTGCCGGTGTCGGCATCGCCGTGACTCTCGGCGGTCCTGGTGCGGTGTTCTGGATGTGGGTGACCGCGCTGGTCGGCATGTCCAGCAGCTTCTTCGAATGCTCCCTCGGCCAGCTCTACAAGCGCTGCGACTCCGAAGGCCAGTTCCGTGGCGGCCCGTCCTATTACATCCAGCACGGCCTGCAGAAACGCTGGCTGGGCATGATCATGGCGTTCCTGCTGCTGATCACCTTCGGCTTCGCCTTCAACGGCCTGCAAGCCCACGCCGTGACTCACTCCCTGAACAACGCCTTCGGCCTCGACACCACCTACACCGGCCTGGGCCTGGCGGTGTTGCTGGGCCTGGTGTTCATTGGCGGGATCAAGCGTATCGCCAAGGTTGCCGACCTGCTGGTACCGGTCAAGACCCTGGTGTACATCGCCGTGACCATCTACGTGATCGTCCTGCAGTTCGAACACGTACCGGGCATGCTGGCGACCATCGTCAAGAGCGCCTTCGGTCTGGACCAGGCCTTTGGCGGCCTGATCGGCAGCGCCATCGTCATGGGCGTCAAGCGCGGCGTATTCGCCAACGAAGCCGGCCTGGGCAGTGCGCCTAACGTCGCCGCCGTCGCGTCGGTCGAGCACCCGGTGGCACAAGGTGTGGTCCAGGCGTTCAGCGTATTCCTGGACACGTTCGTGATCTGCACCTGCACCGCGCTGCTGATCCTGCTGTCGGGCTTCTACACCCCGGGCTTCGAAGGCGACGGCATTGCCCTGACCCAGAACTCCCTGGCGGCCGTGGTCGGCGATTGGGGTCGGATGTTCATTTCCGTGGCCCTGGCGTTGTTCGTGTTCACCTCGATCCTCTATAACTACTATCTGGGCGAGAACAACCTGCGCTTCATGCTCGGTGAAAACCGCAAGGCGCTGATGGCCTACCGCGCCCTGGTATTGGTCCTGATTTTCTGGGGCGCCATCGAGAACCTCAGCACGGTGTTCGCGTTTGCCGACATCACCATGACCCTGCTGGCGTTCGTGAACCTGATCGCGCTGTTCCTGCTGTTCAAGGTCGGCATGCGCATCCTGCGCGACTACGATGACCAGCGTTCGGCCGGCATCAAGGTGCCTGTCTTTGATTCCAGCAAGTTCCCGGACCTGGACCTTGACCGCAACGCCTGGCCGGCCACCCCGTCGGCACCGGTTGCCAAGCCTGAAAACGCCCAGGCGGGCGTGGCCGCAGCGCAACGCTGAGCGGCAGGCTGATCGTAGAAAACCGGGCGCATCCCCTGCGCCCGGCGTGACACAACACGAGGTCGGCGTCATGCTCGGCCTCATGTTGTGACGGCTAACCCAAGCGGCCGTTTTCATCCTCGGAGAACAACCCATGAATTGCTCGACCTACCCTGCCGCCCAGCACGTCATGGTGCTCTACACCGGCGGCACCATCGGCATGCAAGCCAGCGCCAACGGCCTGGCCCCGGCTTCCGGCTTCGAAGCGCGGATGCGCGACTACCTGCACAGCCAGCCAGAGCTGGTAGTGCCGCAGTGGCGCTTCCGGGAAATGTCGCCGCTGATCGACAGCGCCAACATGACCCCGGCCTACTGGCAGCAACTGCGCGAAGCGGTGGTCGACGCCGTGGACGTGCAGGGCTGCGACAGCGTGCTGATCCTGCACGGCACCGACACGCTGGCCTACAGCGCCGCCGCCATGAGCTTCCAGTTACTGGGCGTGCACGCGCGGGTCTGCTTCACCGGCTCGATGCTGCCCGCCGGCGTGACCGACAGCGATGCTTGGGAAAACCTCGGCGGCGCGCTGGTCGCCCTCGGCCAGGGCCTGGCGCCGGGCGTGCACCTATATTTCCACGGTGAACTGCTGGCGCCGACCCGTTGCGCGAAAGTGCGCAGCTTTGGCCGTCATCCGTTCAAGCGCCTGGAACGCCAAGGTGGCGGCATCAAGGCCACGTCCTTGCCAACGGAGCTGAATTACAACCAGCCGAAACGCTTGGCTAACGTCGCGGCACTGCCGCTGTTCCCCGGCATCGGTGCCGAAATCATTGACGGCCTGCTGGGCAGCGGCATCCAGGGCCTGGTGCTGGAGTGCTACGGCAGCGGCACCGGGCCGAGCGACAATCCGGCGTTCCTCGCCAGCCTGGCGCGGGCGCGGGATAGCGGCGTGGTGGTGGTCGCGGTCACTCAATGCCACGAAGGCGGCGTCGAGCTGGACGTGTACGAAGCCGGCAGCCGCTTGCGCGGCGTTGGCGTGTTGTCCGGCGGCGGCATGACCCGCGAGGCGGCGTTCGGCAAGTTGCAGGCGTTGATTGGCGCGGGGTTACCGGTGGATGAGGTTCGACGGTTGGTTGAGCTGGATCTGTGCGGTGAGCTGAGCTGACGACCTGTTAACCCTGTGGGAGCGAGCTTGCTCGCGA
>NZ_JAOSHO010000344.1 GCF_025917275.1 Pseudomonas agronomica
TCGCAGGCTCCGCCAGCTCCTAGTTGATTGGGAGTAGATGCCAGCCCCGTGGCGAGGGAGCTTGAAAAGTACACCGCTCACTTTAGTGCTCCAACGACGCTGGCAATGTGCCGATTCGGGCTAACGGCTGCGAGCGGGCGGCGGGGATGATCGAGACACTGATAATCGACATCCTGAGAGACCGTCATGAGTGAAGCCAAGCTTGAATCCCTCCATTTCGCGGACGCCCCGCGGATAACGTCCGCCATTCCCGGCCCCAAGACCACCGAGGCCCTGGCATTGTCGGCGCGTACCGAGTCGATGGCGCGCGGCGGCGCACGCATGCCCGTCGCCATGGACCGTGCCTTTGGCGCAACCTTCAAGGACCCGGATGGCAATACCTACATCGATTTGTCCGCTGGCGTGGGCGTCAGCAGCGTAGGCCGCTGCCACCCGAAGGTCGTGCAGGCCATCCGTGAACAGTCCGAAGTGTTGATGCACGCCCTGGAAGTCAACAGCACCCGGCGCACCGAACTGGCCGCCAAGATCGCCGAGATCGCGCCCGACGGACTGCGCGGCGACTGCATCACCTTCTTCACGCAAAGCGGCAGCGATGCCCTGGAAGCCGCGATCAAGTTCGCCAAGCGCATCACCGGACGCCATCAGATCATTGCTTTCCATGGCGGCTACCACGGCGTCTGGAACGCATCGGGCGCGCTGACCACGGGCACGGCCTACCGCAAGGGCTACGGTGCCCAGATGGGTGGCGTCATTCATGCGCCCTACCCTTATGCTTACCGTTTCCCCTTCGACACCACGCACAAAAGCGCCGAGCAGATTGCCGGCGAATACGTGGATTACCTGCTCAATACGCCCTACACCGCCGCCGATGACGTGGCCGCCGTGATTGTGGAACCGGTACAGGGCGAAGGCGGCTACGTGCCTCCCTCACCGGAGTTCCTGCAGTTGTTGCGCCAGGCCTGCGACCGCAGCGGTGCGTTGCTGATCGTCGACGAAGTGCAGTCCGGCGCCGGGCGCACCGGCAAGATGTGGGCGGTCGAGCATTCCGGCGTGAAGCCCGACATGCTCACGTTCGGCAAAGGCATCGGCAGCGACCTGCCCATGGCCGGCCTGATCATGCGCTCGGACCTGGCGGCCGCGATCCCCGATGGATCGGTGCCCAACACCTTTGCCGCCAACTCGCTGTCCGCCGCCGTGGCGCTGACCAACATCAGCATTCTCCAGGACCCTGAGCTCGACCTGCTCAACCGCGCCCACGTGCTCGGGCTCGAAGCCCAGGAACGCATCCGTGGCTTCGACAGCCCCTTCATCGGCGAAGTGCGCGGTCGCGGCCTGATGATCGGAATCGAGCTGGTGGAGGACCCGACCACCAAGGCACCGCTGGCGCCGGCCAAGATCGGCCAGATCATGGGCTACTTGCTGAACCACGGCGTGCTGATGATTCCCTGCGGTCGCTACAGCAACGTGATGCGGGTCATGCCCTCGTTGACGATCTCCCGGTCGCTGTTCTTCAAGGCCCTGGACATTTTTGCCGACGCCCTGGCCTCCCTCAAGGCCTGACCGTTCCTCCCACTTCATTACGGATCGCAAAAATGACCCAGCATTTCAATCACTTCATCGAAGGCGCGACCTTCGAAGCTTCGGACGGCCGTCGCATTGCGCTCGTCGATCCGGTGACAGAACAGACTTACGGCAGCACCGCCCGCGGCACCACCGAAGACGTGGACCGCGCCGTGAGCGCGGCACGCCAGCAAGTCGAGCATGGCGCCTGGAGCCAACTCGACGGTGCCCAGCGCGGTCGGCTGCTATCGAAACTGGCGGACCTGGTCGAGCGCGACACCGAGGTGCTGGCCGACCTGGACGCCAACGCCATCGGCCGTTCACCGGTCGAACCACGCCGGCTGGACATCCCCAACGCGATCGCCAACCTGCGCGCTGCCGCTGGTTGGGCGAACCAGCTCGAAGGACGCACCATTCCTTCCGGCGGGTATTTCGGCACGAAGACCCTGTCATACACGGTGCGGGAACCGGTGGGCGTGGTCGGCGCCATCGTTCCCTGGAACTCACCGCTGATGATCACCGTCTGGAAGCTCGCCGCGTTGCTGGCGGCGGGCTGCACGGTGGTCATCAAGCCGTCGGAGGAGACGCCACAATCGGCCTTGCACCTGGCGGCGCTGGCGCAGGAAGCGGGCTTCCCTGACGGAGTGATCAACGTGGTCACCGGCTACGGCAACGAGGTGGGTCGCGCCCTGTGCGAACACCCGCACGTGGCCAAGATCAGCTTCACCGGCAGCCCCGAGGCCGGGCGAGAGATCCAGCGCACCGCCGGCGTATTGTTCAAGCGCGTGGCATTGGAGCTGGGCGGCAAGAGTCCGCAGATTGTCTTCGACGATGCCTCCTTCGACGACGCGCTCTTCGGCTGCTCCCTCGGCCTGTTCGCCAACCAGGGACAAATCTGCGCGGCCGGCTCGCGCATCCTGGTCCAGCGCGGCATCGCCGATCGTTTCGCCGCCGCGCTCGCCGACGCCGCGCGCGCAGTCAAGGTCGGCGACCCGCGCCAGCCTGGCGTGCAGATGGGCCCGGTGGCCAAGAAGGCGCAATTCGACCGCGTCAACCGCTACATCCAACTGGGCATCGAACAAGGCGCCTCGCTATTGGCGGGCGGTGTATCGAACCCTGGCCAGGGCTGGTTCGTCCAGCCTACGATCTTCGCCAATGCCCGCAACGACATGGCGATCGCCCGGGACGAGATCTTCGGCCCCGTCGGCACGGTGATCACGTTCGACAGCGAAGAAGAGGCGATCGCGCTGGCCAACGACTCCACCTACGGCTTGGCGGCCACGGTCTGGACGGCCGACCTGGTGCGAGCCCATCGCGTGGCCGCCGCGGTGAAGGCCGGTGCCGTCGGCGTCAATTGCTGGAGCCCGCTGGACGCCAACCTGCCCTGGGGCGGCGTCAAGTCCAGCGGCATCGGGCGTGAAGGCGGGTTCAGCGGCGCGCAGGCCTACACCGAAGAGAAGGTCATCACCGTATTGCTTCCCAGCTGAAAACAATTCCCCGCACTGATCGAATGGCCCTTTGTGGTTATCCGGCAGAGGGCCGTTGAAACGTGCATTTCGATGCGTTGATGATCCTTGGAGAGACCGCGATGAATCCGGCAACTCAAACAATAATTGATCGGTATCCGACGCCCCTGCGTATTTTGCACTGGGTGCGCGCCCTGCTCGTTGCAGGCCTGCTCTGGGCCGGCTGGCACATGACCGGGCTGAATGACGAAGTGGCGAGCAAATATGAGCTGTACTACCCGTGGCACAAATCCTTTGGGGTGTTGGTGTTCCTGGTGGTCCTGGTCCAGATCGCCCTGCGCATAAGAACGCCCAGGCTGCCGCAACCGCCAGAGTCCTTGGCTCGCTATGAAAGAATTTCATCAAGGCTTGCGCACCGCACCCTGTATGCACTGCTGGTGATCGTGCCGTTGATGGGATATTCGATGTCGAGCACCTACACGATGAGCGACGGGGTGTTCTTTTTTGGCGTGAACCTTCCGGAGCTTCTTGGGAAGAATGACGATTGGTTCGTGGTCTTCCAGTGGCTGCACAAGGTGCTCGCCTATACCCTGCTCGGCCTGGTCCTGGTGCACGTCGCCGGAGCCCTCAAGCACCGCTTCTTCGACCGCGACCCTCGCAGCGACGTCTTGCGCCGCATGCTGTGACGACCAGAGGCCTTGGCAACGTCATGGAATGCCTTCTTATCGAGTGTTCATGCATTCACATCGACGACCGTGCGCCCGCGAACCTGCCCTTGCAACACCCGGGCAGCCACCGCCGGAACTTCGGCCAAGCCAATCACGTGGGTGGTGCGGGCAAGCTTGTTGACGTCAAGATCCCGGGCAAGCCGCGACCAGGCTTGCAAGCGCGCAGCTTGCGGAGCGTTCACCGAATCGATACCCGCCAGGGTGACGTTGCGCAGGATAAACGGCAGCACCGAGCCGGGCAGGTCCGCGCCCTGGGCCAGGCCGAAGGCAGCGACAACCCCGCGATACTGGGTCTGGGCCAAGGCATTGGCCAAGGTATGGCTGCCGACCGAGTCGATGACGCCCGCCCAACGTTCCTTCGCAATCGGCGCGCCGGGCTCTGACAAGGTGCGGCGATCGATGATTTCGGCCGCACCTAAGTCGCGCAGGTAGTCGGCCTCTTCCTGCCGTCCGGTCGAGGCCACCACCCGATAGCCCAGCCCCGACAACAATGCGATCGCCACCGAGCCGGCGCCACCATTGGCACCGGTCACCAGGATATCGCCACGCTCGGGTGTCAGGCCGCCGTGTTCCAGCGCCAGGACGCTGAGCATCGCCGTGTAGCCGGCGGTGCCGATGGCCATGGCTTGCTGGGTCGAAAACGCCTCCGGGATGTTCACCAGCCAGTCGCCACTCACCCGCGCCTTCTGGGCAAAACCGCCGTGGTGGGTCTGGCTCAGCCCCCAGCCATTGACCAGCACGCGGTCACCGGCCTGGAAACCGGCGTGGCTCGACGTTTCGACGATGCCGGCGAAGTCGATACCCGGAATCAACGGGAACTGGCGGATGACCGGCGAACGCCCGCTGAGGGCCATGGCATCCTTGTAATTCACCGTCGAATATTCCACCGCCACGGTAACGTCGCCGGCCATCAGGTCCTCCTCCTTGAAATCGACCAGGCGGGTGGAAATCACATCGTCGGCTTTGGTGGTGAGCAGCGCCTTGAAAGTCATTGTCATGTTTCCTGTTCGATTGAAGGGTGGGTCCTACGGGCAAGCGGCTGGACCGGGCAGACTCACGCGAGCTGCATGGCCTTGCGGATACCGGTGTCCAGAATGCCAGCCGGGGCGAAGCGGCGCATCCATTGCAACTGCGCCGCCGCCTTGCCGGCGGTATAGCGCAGCTTCGGACGCTCGGCCCGCGCAGCCTTGAGCACCACGTCAGCTACCACATCCGCGCTTTCGGCGGTTGCCATCGCCTGGTTGACGACCTTGGTGACCTTTACCCGAATATCTTCATACAGGTCCAGCTTGGCGTCAGCCTCCAGGCTGTTGCTTTCGAACGAAGTCCGGGTATAGCCGGGTTCGATCACAGTGACCCGGATGCCATGGGTGCGCAGTTCGTGGTCCAGGGCTTGAGAATAGCCATCCACCGCATGTTTGCTCGCGACGTAGAGCGCCACATAAGGCACGGCCACGACGCCGAGGATCGAACCGATGTTGATGATGCGACCGCTGCCCTGGCGTCGCATGTGGGGCACAACAGCGCGAGTCATCCGGACAACGCCCATGAAATTGGTATCGAAAACCGCCTTGGCCTGCTCGATGGAGCTCTCTTCCGCCGCCGCAGGCGCGAGCCCGAAACCGGCATTGTTGACCAGCAGATCGATACGGCCCTCCAACTGCAACAACTCCCGCACAGCGTGCTCGACAGAGGCATCCTCGGTCACGTCCAGCGCCAGCATGGCAAACGGCCGTTGATCCGACTGCACGCCTCTGCGGCTGGTGCCGTAGACCTTGTAGCCCGCCGCAACGAGCTTGACGGCGATGGCCTCTCCGATACCGGACGAAGCGCCTGTTACCAATGCTACGGGTTTGTTGATTGTCATGAAGTTTTCCTCGGGCAGCAGGGTCGGGGCCGGCATCGAAGCG
>NZ_JAOSHO010000345.1 GCF_025917275.1 Pseudomonas agronomica
AGCGCCCGCTGCTGGGCAAACAACCGCCGGCCAGCCCATCCCCGTTTTCCAGCATTGCCCAAGGAGAAGAACATGT
Source organism: Pseudomonas agronomica (assembly GCF_025917275.1). Taxonomy (GTDB): domain Bacteria; phylum Pseudomonadota; class Gammaproteobacteria; order Pseudomonadales; family Pseudomonadaceae; genus Aquipseudomonas; species Aquipseudomonas agronomica. The sequence goes on from NZ_JAOSHO010000345.1 coordinate 77, forward strand.
CCGTTCTGCAAACGCCTGAAAAAGGCCCGGTCATTCATGACTGGCGCCCGGAAGACCCAGCTTTCTGGGGCCGCAGCGGCAAGCAGACCGCCCGGCGCAACCTGTGGATTTCCATCCCGGCGCTGCTGTTGGCCTTCGCCGTGTGGATGGTCTGGAGCACGGTGATCGTGCGCCTGAACGCCATCGGCTTCAGCTTCAGCACCGACCAGCTGTTCTGGTTGGCGGCGTTGCCGGGGCTTTCCGGCGCGACCTTGCGCATCTTCTATTCGTTCATGGTGCCGATTTTCGGTGGCCGTCGTTGGACCGCCCTGAGCACCGCATCGTTGTTGATACCGGCACTGTGGATGGGCTTCGCCGTACAGAATCCGTCCACGCCCTACAATGTGTTCGTGCTGATCGCGCTGCTGTGCGGTTTCGGCGGCGGCAACTTCGCCTCAAGCATGTCCAACATCAGCTTCTTCTACCCAAAATCCCAGCAGGGCACCGCCCTGGGCCTGAACGCCGGGTTGGGTAACCTCGGCGTGTCGGTGATGCAGTTCTGCGTGCCGCTGGTGATTTCCTTCGGTGTGTTTGGCTTCATGGGCGGCCAGCCGCAGGTGTTGGCCGACGGCAGCTCGTTGTGGTTGCAGAACGCCGGTTTTATCTGGGTACCGTTCATCCTGGCCGTGACCGTGATTGCCTGGTTCGGTATGAACGATTTGTCCAGCGCCCGGGCTTCGTTCAGCGAACAGGCAGTGATCTTCAAGCGCAAGCACAACTGGTTGATGTGCTGGTTGTACCTGGCGACCTTCGGTTCGTTCATTGGTTTCTCCGCCGCGTTCCCGCTGCTGATCAAGACCTCCTTCCCGGAAGTCATCGCCCTTAAATTCGCTTTCCTTGGCCCATTGGTGGGGGCCCTGGTACGGCCGCTCGGCGGCTGGCTGGCGGACAAACTCGGCGGTGCGAAAGTGACCCTGTGGAACTTCGTGTTGATGATCGTGATGGTCTTCGGTGTCTTGCACTTTCTGCCAAAAGGCGGCGAGGGCGGCAGCTTCTACGGCTTCCTCGGCATGTTCATGTTGCTGTTCATCACCACTGGCGTGGGCAACGGTTCGACCTTCCGCATGATCCCGGTGATCTTCCGCACGCTGCATGAGAAATCCGCCCTCGGCAGAAAGCCCGAGCAGCGCGAGCAAGCGCTGAAGAATGCCGGCAAGGAATCCGCCGCGGTGCTGGGCTTCAGCTCGGCGATCGGCGCCTTCGGAGCCTTCTTCATCCCTAAATCCTTCGGCACTTCGATGGCCCTGACCGGCGGCCCGGAGATGGCCTTCTACATGTTCGTCGGCTTCTACCTGAGCTGCATCGTGGTGACCTGGTGGTGGTACGCCCGCAAAGGCGCGGCGACACCCTGCTAAGACGAATTCAACTATTGCAAGGGCGGGGCGCAGACCCCGCGGAGCAAGCCTGAGAGGAAGACACTGTGAGTCATTTACTGGATCAACTGCGGTTCTTCAACCGCAAGCAAGGCGAGTTTTCAGACGGCCATGGCGAGACCCGCAAGGAGTCCCGTGACTGGGAGAACGTCTACCGTTCCCGCTGGCAGTACGACAAGATCGTGCGTTCCACCCACGGGGTGAACTGCACCGGTTCGTGCTCGTGGAAAATCTACGTCAAGAACGGCCTGATCACCTGGGAAACCCAGCAGACCGACTACCCGCGCACCCGCAACGACTTGCCCAACCACGAGCCACGCGGCTGCCCTCGTGGGGCGAGCTACAGCTGGTACATCTACAGCGCCAACCGCCTCAAGTACCCGAAAATCCGCAAGCCATTGCTCAAGCTCTGGCGCGAAGCCCGCCAGACCCTGCCGCCGGTGGAAGCCTGGGCGAGCATCGTAGAGGACAAGGCCAAGGCCGACTCGTACAAGAGCAAGCGCGGCATGGGTGGCTTCATCCGTTCCAACTGGGAAGAAGTCAACGAGATCATCGCCGCTGCCAACGTCTACACCGTCAAGGAACACGGCCCGGACCGCGTGGTCGGCTTCTCGCCGATCCCGGCGATGTCGATGGTCAGCTACGCCGCCGGCTCGCGTTACCTGTCGCTGATCGGTGGCGTGTGCCTGAGCTTCTACGACTGGTACTGCGACTTGCCGCCCGCGTCGCCTATGGTCTGGGGCGAGCAGACCGACGTGCCGGAATCGGCCGACTGGTACAACTCCAACTACATCATCGCCTGGGGTTCCAACGTCCCGCAGACCCGTACCCCCGATGCGCACTTCTTTACCGAAGTGCGCTACAAGGGCACCAAGACCGTGGCGATTACCCCCGACTATTCGGAAGTCGCCAAGCTCACCGACCTGTGGCTCAACCCCAAGCAGGGCACCGACGCCGCGCTGGCCCAGGCCTTCAACCATGTGATCTTCAAAGAATTCCACCTGGACAAGCCGAGCGCCTATTTCACCGACTACGCCAAGCGCTACACCGACTTGCCGGTGCTGGTGAGGCTCAAGCCGATGCTCGGCGTCGCGCCGGGTTCGGGTTACCAGCCGGACCGTTTCCTGCGGGCCAGCGACCTGACCGCCAACCTCGGCCAGGACAACAACCCGGAATGGAAAACCATCGCCCTGGACGCCAACGGCGAACTGGTTTCGCCCCAGGGTTCCATCGGTTATCGCTGGGGCGAGAAGGGCAAGTGGAACATCCTGCCCCGTGAAGGCGGCGAAGGCCGCGACATCGACCTCAAGCTGAGCCTGATCGGCGGCGACGTCGCCGAAGTGGCGTTCCCGTATTTCGCTGGCGAGTCCCAGGAGTACTTCCAGCACGTGGCCGGCGACGCGGTGCAATACCGTCGCGTGCCGGTGCACAGCGTGGTGCTGGCCGACGGCAGCGTGGCGAAAGTCGCCACGGTGTTCGACCTGTCGGCGGCCAACCTGGCGATCGACCGTGGCCTGGGTGGCGCCAACGTCGCCAAGGATTATGACGACGCTTCGGTGCCCGGCACCCCGGCCTGGCAGGAGCAGATCACCGGTGTCAGCCGCGAGAAGGCGATCCAGATCGCCCGCGAGTTCGCCGACAACGCCGACAAGACCCGTGGACGCTCGATGATCATCGTCGGTGCGGCGATGAACCACTGGTACCACATGGACATGAACTACCGTGGGCTGATCAACATGCTCATGCTCTGCGGTTGCATCGGCCAGACCGGTGGCGGCTGGGCTCACTACGTCGGCCAGGAAAAACTCCGTCCGCAATGCGGCTGGTTGCCCCTGGCCTTCGGCCTGGACTGGAACCGTCCGCCACGGCAGATGAACGGCACCAGCTTCTTCTACGGCCACAGTTCGCAATGGCGCCACGAGAAGATGAGCATGCATGACGTGCTCTCGCCCCTGGCCGACAAGTCGCAATTCCCCGAGCATGCGCTGGACTACAACATCCGCGCCGAACGCGCCGGTTGGTTGCCGAGCGCGCCGCAGCTCAACACCAACCCGCTGAACATCTGCCGCGATGCCGCCGCCGCGGGCCTGGACCCCAAGGACTACGTGGTCAAGTCGCTGCAGGACGGTTCCCTGCGCTTTGCCTGCGAACAGCCGGACAGCCCGGTGAACTTCCCGCGCAACATGTTCATCTGGCGTTCCAACCTGCTCGGGTCCTCGGGCAAGGGCCACGAGTACATGCTCAAGTACCTGCTCGGCACCAAGAACGGCGTGATGAACGAAGACATAGGCCAGGTCGGCGACTGCAAGCCTACCGAGGCTGAATGGGTCGACGAGGGTGCCATCGGCAAGCTCGACCTGGTCACCACCCTGGACTTCCGCATGTCCTCGACCTGCGTGTATTCCGACATCGTCTTGCCGACCGCGACCTGGTACGAAAAAGACGACATGAACACCTCGGACATGCACCCGTTCATTCACCCGCTGTCCGCGGCCATCGATCCGGCCTGGGAGTCGCGTTCGGACTGGGAAATCTACAAGGGTATCGCCAAGGCGTTTTCGGCCATGTCGGTCGGCCACCTCGGCGTGGAGAAAGACTTGGTCACCGTGCCGTTGATGCATGACAGCGTCGGCGAGTTGGCCCAGCCATTTGGCGGCACCGACTGGAAGAGCGCTGGCGTGGCGCCGCAACCGGGCAAGAACGCGCCGAACCTGCAAGTGGTCGAGCGTGACTACCCGAACATCTACAAGCAGTTCACCTCCCTGGGCCCGATGCTGGAAAAACTCGGCAACGGCGGCAAGGGCATCAACTGGAACACCGACACCGAAGTGAAATTCCTCGGTGAGCTGAACCACAAGGAAGTCGACCCGGGCATCAGCCAGGGCCGGCCAAAAATCGACAGTGCCATCGACGCTGCCGAAGTGATCCTGTCCCTCGCACCGGAAACCAACGGCCACGTCGCGGTGAAAGCCTGGGCGGCGCTGTCGGAATTCACCGGCATCGACCACAGCCACCTGGCGGTTTCCAAGGAGCACGAAGCGATTCGCTTCCGCGACATCCAGGCCCAGCCGCGCAAGATCATCTCCAGCCCGACCTGGTCCGGCCTGGAAGACGATCACGTGAGCTACAACGCCGGCTACACCAACGTCCATGAGTCGATCCCCTGGCGCACCATCACCGGTCGCCAGCAGTTCTACCAGGATCACCCATGGATGCAGGCGTTCGGCGAGCAACTGATGAGTTATCGGCCGCCGGTCAACACCCGCACCATCGAAGGCGTGAAAGGCAAACGCAGCAACGGTCAGCCCGAGATCGTCCTGAACTGGATCACCCCGCACCAGAAATGGGGCATCCACAGCACCTACAGCGACAACCTGCTGATGCTGACCTTGAGCCGTGGCGGACCGATTGTCTGGCTCTCGGAAATCGACGCCCAGCGCGCCGGGATCGAGGACAACGACTGGATCGAATGCTTCAACGCCAACGGCGCGCTCACCGCCCGGGCGGTGGTCAGCCAACGGGTCAAGGAAGGCATGGTGATGATGTACCACGCCCAGGAACGGATCGTGAACGTGCCGGGTTCGGAAACCACCAAGACCCGCGGCGGCCACCACAACTCGGTGACCCGCGTGGTGCTCAAGCCCACCCACATGATTGGCGGCTACGCCCAACAGGCCTACGGCTTCAACTATTACGGCACGGTCGGTTGCAACCGCGACGAATTCGTCGTGGTGCGCAAAATGGTCAAGGTCGATTGGCTCGACGGTTCCAGTGGCGATGATCTGCCGCGTCCACTGCCGACTGATATCGAGGAGAACTGAGATGAAGATTCGCTCACAAATCGGCATGGTCCTGAACCTGGACAAATGCATCGGCTGCCACACTTGCTCGATCACCTGCAAGAACGTCTGGACCAGCCGCGAAGGCATGGAATACGCCTGGTTCAACAACGTTGAATCCAAGCCCGGCATCGGCTATCCCAAGGAGTGGGAAAACCAGGACAAGTGGAAGGGCGGCTGGGTCCGCAACGCCGACGGCTCGATCAACCCGCGCATCGGCGGCAAGTTCCGGGTGCTGGCGAACATCTTCGCCAACCCGGACCTGCCGAGCCTGGACGATTACTACGAACCGTTCGATTTCGATTACCAGCACCTGCACACCGCGCCGCTGGGCGA
>NZ_JAOSHO010000346.1 GCF_025917275.1 Pseudomonas agronomica
GCAGCGACGGTTGCTCGGCGGCCTGTGGCTGTGCGTGCTGCTAACCCTGGCGTCGTTCTGGGCCTGGGGCTTCTGGCCGCACCTGGCGTTGCGCTTCGGCACGGGCGTGGCGAGCGCCTGGGTGATGGTGATGATTACCGCCCTGAGCCAACCCTTGGCTGCGGCGACGGGGCGACCACGGCTGGGCGCACTGGTATTCGCCGGACCTGGTTTGGGCATTTTTCTTACAGGCTTGCTGGCGCTTGGCTCGAACCTGTTGGGCCAGACATCCGACGTCTTGTGGCTGGTGTACGCCGGGGCGGCGCTGTTGATGTTGCTGGTGATCCTGCCGGTCCTGCCAAAACCCGTGCCTGCGGCCACTGTTGCAGCGCCAGCCGCGGTGGCCAACAACCGCAGCATCGCCCGGCTCTGCGTGGTCTACGCCTTGTATGGCGTGGGCTACATCATTCCGGCGACCTTCCTGTCGCAGATGGCGTCCGCCCAGTTCCACGGGCAATGGCAGGCAGACCTGTTCTGGCCTTGCTTCGGCCTGGCCGCCGCCATCGGCGTGCTGTTGGTGAGCCTGCGCCGGCCCAACCCGAACACCACCAGCCGCTGGTTGATGGCGACCTTGTGGCTGCAAGCTGCTGGCGTGTTTGCCTGCCTGTTGGGCAGCGGCGCGGGATTGGCGCTGGGCGTGATCCTGTGTGGCACGCCGTTCCTGGCTTGCATGCAATTGATGGTGTTGCGTTCCCGAGAACTGGCGCCCCACGCAATCCAGCGCAACATCGGCCTGCTGACCGCGTGCTTCGCCATCGGCCAGCTCAGCGGACCGTTGCTGGCGGCGCTGAGCAGCCATTTCAGCGGCGGCTTGCAACCCGCACTGATCATTGCCGGAAGCGGCCTGGTGCTGGCGGGCGGCCTGCTGCTGCGGCCCACCAACCGAAGCGCGGCGGAGCGTTGCGCTCAGACTGTCCTGCGTTGATCAGGCCTGGCCGGCCGGGTTCAGCGATGTGTTCAGGTGTGGGAAAGGTTGGCGTCGCGCCAAGGCGAAATACAACACCCCGCCGAGGAAACAACCGGTGAACCAGGCGAAATTGGCCATCGGTTGCAGGAACGGCGTGAACGTGATCGCCACGCCCATCAGCGTCGCCGGGATCAACGCCCTCACCGCCGTCCAGTTGATCCCCCCGTTGTAGTAATAGCGCCCAGTCGGGCCGTCGTTGAACAGCGCATCGACGTCGATCTGCTGCTTCTTGATCAGGTAGTAATCCACCAGCAGGATGCCAAACAACGGGCCGATAAACGCCGCCAGCACGTCCAGGGTGTAGTGGATCACTTCAGGGTTGTTGAACAGGTTCCACGGCGTGATGAAAATCGAGGCCACCGCCGCAATCATGCCGCCGGCGCGCCAGCTGATCTTGCTCGGCGCGACGTTGGCAAAGTCGAAGGCCGGGGACACGAAGTTGGCGACGATGTTGATGCCGATGGTCGCGGTGACGAAAGCAAAAGCCCCCAGCAGGACGGCGACGTTGTTGTCGATGCGCGCCACGGTGGCGATCGGGTCGTGGAGCATCTCACCGAACACCGGCAACGTGCCGGAAACGATCACCACCGTCACCAGCGAGAACGCCAGGAAATTCACTGGCAACCCCCAGAAATTTCCACGACGTACGTCGGACATGCTCCGGCAGTACCGACTGAAATCACCGAAATTCAAGGTTGGACCGGAAAAGTACGACACCACCAGGGCCGTCGCCACGATCACTTGTCCGAATGCCTGCCAGCCGGACAGCGATTTTTCCGCCAGGGTAAAACTGATGTTGCTCCAGCCGGCCTTCCAGACGATCCAGCCAGCCAGCAGGAACATCACGGCATACACCACCGGCCCCGCCCAATCGATGAAACGGCGGATCGACTCCATGCCTGTCCAGAACACCAATGCCTGGACGAACCAAAGGCTGAGGAAACCGAACCAACCCAGGTAGGACAAACCGGCAAAATGCGGTGTCGCGTAGGCTTCCATCGAAGGAAAAAACCGCAGGACCACGATAATCAGTGCGCTGGACGCCAAGTAGGTCTGGATCCCATACCAGGCCACCGCGATCAGCCCGCGAATCACCGCCGGGATATTCGCCCCGAACACGCCAAATGCCAGCCTGCAAATGACCGGATAAGGCACCGCCGCCTGTTGGCTCGGCTTCGCGACCAGATTGGCGATCAACTGCACGATGCAGATCCCGCCCAGCAACGCGACCAGCACCTGCCAACTCGCCAGGCCCAAGGCGAACAGACTGGCGGCAAACACATAGCCGCCGACGCTGTGTACATCACTCATCCAGAACGCGAAGATGTTGTACCAATTCCATTTCTGCGGCAGCGGGCCCAGGTCTTCGTTATAGAGACGGGGGCTGTAGCCGTTGGGCAATTGCTCGGACATTGCGGGGCTCCTTTGGGTGCCGCCGTGCCCCCGAGTTTGATTGTCCACCACACTGCGCACGGGAGCCGGCGTGGTTTGTATACGGGTTGCTACGCAGAATGCGTGCCATAGGCGCTGGATACGAGACAAACCGTGGTTTGCGGAGCAGGAAGAAGCCTGGCGAGCACAGGCAAACGCCCACGAATGGGGCGTAGATGCGTGGTTAAGGTGCAATATTGTTGTATACAGCGATGATTCGTGGCGAGGGGATTTATCCCCGCTGGGCTTTGTAGGAGCTGTCGAGCGAAGCGAGGCTGCGATCTTTCCAACTGAGTCGAAAGATCGCAGGCTTCGCCAGCTCCTACAGGGGCCAGCGGGAGCAAGCTCCCTCGCCACAGTGTGGTTACAGGGCGGGGATTCTGCGTTTGGTCAGGTCAGCTCAATACGATCAGCATGAATGACAATCTGCCCATTCTTGTACAGCGCACCAATGGCTTTTTTGAAGTTGCCTTTGCTCACGCCAAACAGACTGCTGATCAACACCGGGTCACTCTTGTCGCTGACCGGCAGCGTGCCGTTGTTTTCACGCAACTTGGCGAGGATCTTCGCGTTGAGACTGGTGGCCGCTTCCTGACCCACCGGCTGCAAGCTCAAGCTGATCTTGCCGTCCGGGCGGATTTCCTTGATGAAACCCTTTTCCTGCTTGCCGGCGCGCATGAACTTGAAGATTTCGTTCTTGTGGATCAAGCCCCAGTGCTTGTTATTGATGATCGCCTTGAAGCCCATGTCAGTGGCTTCGGCAACCAGCAAATCAACTTCCTGCCCAGGCGTATAGTTGGCCGGGGTCTTGTCCAGATAACGATCCAGGCGCGCCGTGGCGGTGATTCGACGGGTGTGCTTGTCGAGGTAGACATGCACCACGCAGTACTCGCCCGCCGTCAACTGGCGTTTTTCTTCGGAATACGGCAGCAGCAGATCCTTCGGCAGGCCCCAGTCCAGGAACACGCCAATGCTGTTGACTTCAACCACTTTCAGGCTGGCGAATTCCCCGACCTGGACTTTCGGTTTTTCCGTGGTGGCGATCAGTTTGTCGTCACTGTCCAGATAAATGAAAACATTGAGCCAGTCTTCATCTTCACTGGGAATATCCTTGGGGATATAACGGTTGGGCAGGAGGATTTCACCGTCCGCACCGCCGTCCAGGTATAAACCGAAGTTTGTGTGTTTAACCACTTGCAAACTGTTGTAGCGCCCGACTAAAGCCATTTCCAGATACCCTCATTGCGTGGGCGGCATTCTACCCGGTTTTGCGGTGCGATTCGTGAAGCTGAAGGATCTGACCGTGTAGGCCTTGATTTTCAAGGGTTTTCGTCCTTGGCAGGGCCATTCGTCAGACGGTTAAGGGTTTGACTCGCCCCGCTTCAGCTTCGAATAAAACGCAAGGTTGTTATTTAAAAACAGTGGCTTAGGGGTAATAAACAGGCATGAATCGACCGATATTCAGGCCTTGCTGCAAATAATCCACAAGGATATTTGCCAAGCAATTGTCAAGTATTTCCTGTACGATGCCTGGCCCAATTAATTATCCATAGGTTAATGGCCGTCATGCGCGTAAAAGCATCCAACAGCAAAGCAAAGCCAGCTCCAGCCGTTGAAACCAGCGAGTCGATCAACGACCAGATCGCTGCGTTCCTCAAGTCCGGCGGTGAAATCCAGCAGATTGCCAAAGGTGTCAGCGGCCAGACCTTCGGCCCGTCCAAGCAGATCAGCCTGGGCAAGAAGTAATCCCCCGCGTCACCTGGTCCCAAAGCGCTTTGAATCTCGAAGCGCTTGGGCTGGAACCCCTCTCCTGATACCTATTCCCGCAGAAATCGACGAACGGCCATCGCTGCCGAACATTCGCCGGTATGCTTGCACCTCTCTAGCTCAAGCGTTCCAGCTTGGTTACGGTTCCCTGCTCCTCGCTATTCATGGAGTGAAGCATGCGCATTCCTGTTGTCTTGCTGACGTTCAGCCTGCTCGCTTGCCCCTTTGCCTATGGGCAGGTATTCCAGCGCGAGCTCGGTGACTTCGACCTCAAGCTCGGCACAACCCCCAGCCGCAGCATGGCCCAAGGCCTGGTCACACCGTCGAGCACCGGCTCGTTCCACGGCGGCCTGGACCTGAGCCATGACAGCGGCTGGTACGTCGGACAATGGTCACCCAGTGCCGGCTATTCCGCCGACCTTGAAGTCGATTCCTACATGGGCTTCAAACACCCTGTCGACCAGACCCTGGGCTACGAAGTCGGCCTGATCCACTACAGCTACCCCACCGTCGATACCCTCGACAGCCAGGAGTTCTACGGCGGCCTGACCATCCTCGGCAGCCGCTTCGGTGCGGCGTTGAGCAACGACCCGGATAAACAGAACAGCACCCTGTTTGCCGACCTCGGTGGCAACGTGCCCTTCGGCATCGGCATCAGCGCCAAATACACCACCCACCAACTCAACACTCCAGTCTCGGTGGAAGACGGTTATGTAGGTAGTTTCAGTGACTGGTCGCTGAAAATTTCCCGTCCGTGGCGAGGCATCGACCTGGACCTGATCTACAGCGACTCAAGCCTGAGCGGCAGCAATTGCTCGGCTTACTCCGGCCACAACAGCGAATGCGATAGCCTGCTGACCCTGAAAATGGCCCATCCTTTTTACTAAGCGTTACGCATTAATCGGCTGAACTGCCGCGCGCCTGCCATGCTCAAACAAAGCACCTCCGCCTACGCAAGGACTCGCTCATGTCGCGCTGGTTGACACGCACCGCTATGTTTATCGCCCTGCTGCTGACGCTCACCGCTTGCAGCCGCATCGGCCTGGCCTACCGCAATCTGGACCTGATCATTCCCTGGACCCTTAACGATTACCTGGAAATCAACGGAGAACAAAAGGATTGGTTCAACGAACGCCTCAAGGAACATCTGAGCTGGCATTGCACCACCCAGCTGCCCGGCTACCTGGACTGGCTCGACCGCCTGAAAACCATGGTGCAGACCAACCAGGTGAGCGATGAAGCCTTGCAACAGCGCACCCGCGAGGCCAAGGTCGCCATCGCCGAGACCGCCAGGGAGATCACACCTTCGGCCATCGAGTTATTGCAGGGCCTGAACGACGAACAGGTCGCCGACATGGACGCCGCGTTCGTAAAGGACCAGCGCAAGCGCCAACGTGAATACCTCAAGCCGACTTTGGAACAGCAGATCAAG
>NZ_JAOSHO010000347.1 GCF_025917275.1 Pseudomonas agronomica
CAAGCTCCCTCGCCACAAAAGCCAGCCACAAGGCCAGTGACAAAAGCCAGCAAGCCAGCAACAAAGCTTGTGGCGGCCGATCAGACTGAGGCAGCCTCCGCCGGCGAAACAATACTGGTCTTGCCCCCACGGGACTTGCCGGAGCTCAAGTACTCGGCAATCGATTCCTGGGTCACTTCGCCCAGGAACACCCGCTCGGCGTCCATCACCGGCAGCCACGAGCGATTGAACTCGTACATGCGCGACAGCAGGATCCGCAGGTGTTCGTCGTAGGCGGCGGTGGCGTTGAATTCCCGCAGGAATTGTCCGCAGGTACCGGTCTGGCGGTGCAGGTCGCGACGACGCACATACCCCAGGGCCTTGTTCTCGGCACAGGTGACCACCACGTAGCGCCGGTCATGTTCATCCATCAACTCCAGCGCCTCGGCCACCGGCGTCTCGGGGCTGACCGACGGGGCGTTGTCCGCCGCGTCTTCGGCCTTGACCAGCAACAGGCGCTTGAGCGTGCTGTCCTGGCCGACGAAGTTGCTGACGAACTCGTCGGCCGGATGCGCCAGCAATGTGTCCGGATGATCGCACTGGATCAGTTTGCCGGCGCGGAAGATCGCGATCTTGTCCCCCAGCTTGATAGCCTCGTCGATGTCGTGGCTGACCATGATCACGGTCTTGTTCAGCGCCCGTTGCATCTCGAAGAACTCGTTCTGGATCATCTCGCGATTGATCGGGTCGACCGCGCCGAACGGTTCGTCCATCAGCAACAGCGGCGCATCGGCCGCCAAGGCGCGGATCACGCCGATCCGTTGCTGCTGGCCACCCGATAATTCACGCGGGTAGCGGTGCAGGTATTGCTTGGGTTCGAGCTTGATCATGCTCATCAATTCGCGGGCGCGGTCGTGGCATTTCTGCTTGTCCCAGCCGAGCAGGCGTGGGACGACGGTGATGTTTTCCTCGATGGTCATGTTCGGGAACAGGCCGATCTGCTGGATCACGTAGCCGATGTTGCGGCGCAGGGTCACTTCGTCCAGGCCGGTGGTGTCCTCGCCGTTGATCAAGACCTTGCCCGAGGTGGGCGGGATCAGCCGGTTGATCATCTTCAGGGTGGTGCTCTTGCCACAGCCCGACGGCCCGAGGAACACGCAGATCTCGCCTTCGTTGACGGTCAGGTTCACCGAGTCCACGGCTTTGACATCCTTGCCGTTGCTCTTGAAGGTTTTGCTGAGGTTTTGAAGTTCGATCATTTCAGTAGTCCTTTCGGGGTCAGCGAGCGTTGCAGCCATTGCAGAAGCAGGTCGGCGAAGATGGCCAGGAGGCTGACCAGCACGGCGCCGACGATCAGCATCGACATGTCGCTGCGGCTGATGGAAGCGAGGATGAGCACGCCCAGGCCACCGGCGCCGATGGTGGCGGCGATGGTCATGACGCCGATGTTCATGACCACGGCGGTGCGCACGCCGGCCAGGATCACCGGCACGGCGATGGGCAGTTCGACCATGCGCAGGCGCTGGCCGAAGGTCATGCCGATGCCGCGGGCGGCTTCACGAATGCCCGGTTCGACGCCGGTCAGGGCCAGGTAGGTGTTGCGCATGATTGGCAACAACGAATAGAGAAACACCGCGGTGATCGCCGGCATCGGCCCCAGGCCCTGGCCGAATTTGGAGTAGAACGGCAACAGCAGGCCGAACAGGGCGATCGACGGAATCGTCAGCAGCACCGTGGCGCTGGCCTGCAACGGGCCGGCAAGTGCCGGGAAGCGGGTCATGAAAATGCCCAGCGGCACACCGATGACGATCGCCAGGGTCACGGCGATGCCCACCAGGGTGATGTGCTGCCAGGTCAGGTGCAGCACCAGCGGCCAATCCAGATGGGAAAAGGCGTCAAGAAAATCCATGGCTTTTCCTCCAGGTCATTGGGTTGAGAGCAGCGAATGCTGGCGCAGGAAATCGGCGGCAACGGCGGAAGGGCTCTCGTGATCGACGTCCACGCGGGCGTTGAGCTGGCGCATGGTTTCGTCGTCGAACAGCTCGGCCAGCGACTTGAGCTGAGCGGCCAGTTGCGGGTGGGCGTCGAGGAACGCCTGGCGCACCACGGGCGCGGCGGTGTAGTCGGGGAAGTAATGCTTGTCATCTTCCAGCAGCTTCAATTTGAAAGCGTTCAAGCGCCCGTCGGTGGTGTAGACCAGGCCGGCGAATACCTGGCTGTTGCGCAGCGCGGTGTAGACCAGGCCTGCGTCCATCTGCCGGATGTTCTTGCGGGTCAGGTTCATGCCGTACTGCTCGACCATCCCGGCCAGACCGTCGGAGCGATTGGCGAACTCGGTGTCGAGGGCCACCAGATGGTTCTCGTCGGCCTCGGCCTGCAACACCGTGTTCAACTGGCTGATGGAATTGATCTGCGGGTATTCCTTCGCGATTTTTTCCGGCAGGGCCAAGGCGTAGGTGTTGCTGAATTTCGACGGTGCCAGCCAGACCAGGCCTTTTTTCGCGTCGAGTTCTTTCACCCGGGCGTAGGACTGAGCGCTGTCGAGTTTCTCGGTGACATGGTTGTAGGCCACCAATGACACGCCTGTGTATTCCCAAAGCAAATCCAGTTGCCCGGTTTCATGGGCGCTGCGGGCCAGGTTGCTGCCCAGTCCGCCAGTGACTTGGGCGTCGTAGCCTTTGTCGCGCAGGTATTGCGCGGTGATCTCCGCCAGCAAGGTCTGCTCGGTGAATACCCGGGCGCCGAGGCGGATTAGCGGTTTTTCTGCGGCTTGGGCAAACCCGGCGAACAGCAGCAGGCAGCCCAGGATCAAGCTCAACTTCTTCATAACGATTCCTTTATCCAGCCAGGCTCAGGACGGTCGCAGACCGCGTTCCAGCCAGAGGCGGCTGGCCAGTGTCACCAGGCCGTCGAGCAGCAACGCAAGCAGGGCGGTGCAGGCGGCGCCGAGCAGCAGTTGCGGCTGGTTGTTCAAGGCGATGCCAGGGAAGATCAGGCTGCCGAGGCTATTGGCGCCGATCAGAAAGGCCAGCGGGGCGGTGCCAACGTTGATCGCCAGGGCCACGCGCACGCCGCCGACGATGATCGGCACGGCGTTGGGCAGCTCGACTTTCCATAGCACCTGGCGCGGGGTCATGCCGATGCCGACGGCGGCTTCCTTGAGGGAGCCCTGGACATTCTTCAGGCCTTCATAGGTGTTGCGCACGATGGGCAACAGCGAGGCGAGGAACAGGGCGAAGATGGCGGGCCCGCTGCCGATGCCCAGGACGCCGAGGGCGATGGCCAATACGGCCAGGGGCGGCACTGTATTGCCGATGTTGAACACCTGCATGAAGCGTTCGGCGCGCCCGACCATGCCGGGGCGGCTGAGGAAGATGCCAGCGGGGATGCCGACAATCAGGGCCGCCAACATGGAGGCCACTACAAGCATCAGGTGCGCTTGCAGGTAGAACAACAGGTCGTCGCGGTAACGTTGGATCGTATCGATGCCGATCCAGTGGACCAACAGGGCAAGAAGGGCGACGACGACCGCACCCCCCATAAGCCCTTTGCCATAGCGGATAGCCACAGGCGGACTCCTTTGTCTTTCAGTCGGCGCACGCTTTCCCGGGCGGCAGACCCTCGTGGGTTGCCGGGAAAACGTTCGCGAGAAGCAGCTCTTTTCGAGGCCGGTAAAACGACGTCGAAGCGAGCCATGAGCGCAGCCTCGTCAGGCTAACTTGCTGATTTTTCAGGCCCTGACGAATGGCCATAACAGGGGAGTGGACGCCTGTGCGGCTTAAAAGGTTCCCTCATAGGGCACCGTCGAGCCTCTGTAGGAGCTGGCGAAGCCTGCGATCTTTTGATCTTCTGTGTCTCTGGAAACGTCAAAAGATCGCAGGCTTCGCCAGCGCCTACCGTGGACCCGCGCCTACGTACGGTGGTCCATGAGCGGCGTTTTGGGCTATACTCGCCGCCCTTTTTTGAATCACCTGCCAGGCGATTTCCCATGACCAAACAGGCCGCCGAAGTCGCGAAACGCCGCACTTTCGCCATTATTTCCCACCCCGATGCCGGTAAGACCACCATCACCGAAAAGCTCTTGCTGATGGGCAAGGCGATTGCGGTGGCCGGCACGGTGAAATCCCGCAAGTCCGACCGCCATGCCACCTCCGACTGGATGGAAATGGAAAAACAACGGGGTATCTCCATTACCACGTCGGTCATGCAGTTCCCGTATCGCGATCACATGATCAACCTGCTCGACACCCCGGGCCACGAAGACTTCTCCGAAGACACCTACCGCACCCTGACCGCGGTGGACTCGGCGTTGATGGTCCTAGATGGCGGTAAAGGCGTCGAGCCACGGACCATCGCGCTGATGGACGTTTGCCGTCTGCGGGACACGCCGATCGTCAGCTTCATCAACAAACTCGACCGCGACATCCGCGACCCGATCGAGCTGCTCGACGAGATCGAAGCAGTCCTGAAGATCAAGGCCGCGCCGATCACCTGGCCGATCGGTTGCTACCGCGACTTCAAGGGCGTGTATCACTTGGCCGACGACTACATCATCGTCTACACCCCAGGCCACGGTCATGAACGCACCGAAACCAAGATCATCGAGAAGCTCGATTCCGACGAGGCCCGCGCGCACCTGGGCGACGAGTACGATCGTTTTATCGAGCAACTGGAACTGGTGCAGGGAGCCTGCCATGAGTTCAACCAGCAGGAGTTCATCGACGGCCAGCTGACCCCGGTGTTCTTCGGCACCGCCTTGGGCAACTTCGGCGTCGATCATGTGCTCGACGCCGTGGTCGACTGGGCGCCGCGTCCGCTGCCGCGTGTTGCCAACGAGCGCACCGTGGAGCCGGTGGAAGAGAAGTTCTCGGGCTTCGTGTTCAAGATCCAGGCGAACATGGACCCCAAGCACCGCGACCGCATTGCCTTCATGCGCATCTGCTCCGGCAAATACGAAAAAGGCATGAAGATGCGCCACGTGCGCACCGGCAAGGACGTGCGCATCGGCGACGCCTTGACCTTCTTCTCCTCGGAACGCGAGCAACTGGAAGAAGCCTTCGCCGGTGACATCATCGGCCTGCATAACCACGGCACCATCCAGATCGGCGACACTTTCACCGAAGGCGAAGCCCTGGGCTTTACCGGCATCCCGCACTTCGCCCCGGAACTGTTCCGTCGCGTGCGCCTGAAGGACCCGCTCAAGTCCAAGCAACTGCGCCAGGGCTTGCAGCAATTGGCCGAAGAGGGCGCCACCCAGGTGTTCTTCCCGGAGCGCAGCAACGACATCATCCTCGGTGCCGTCGGCGTGCTGCAGTTCGACGTCGTCGCCAGTCGCCTGAAAGAGGAATACAAGGTCGAGTGCTCCTACGAGCCGATCACCGTGTACTCGGCGCGTTGGGTCGAATGTGGTGATAAGAAAAAGCTCGAGGAGTTTTCCAACAAGGCTGTGGAAAACCTCGCGCTGGATGGCGGTGGTCACTTGACCTACCTGGCCCCTACGCGGGTGAACCTGGCGTTGATGGAAGAGCGCTGGCCAGACGTGAAATTCCGCGCGACGCGGGAGCATCATTAAGCAGTCAGCGTTTAAGCCGAAAGATCTGTGGGAGCGGGCTTGCTCGCGA
>NZ_JAOSHO010000348.1 GCF_025917275.1 Pseudomonas agronomica
GCCACAGTTCAGTATTCCGGATCATTTAGGTCCGAGAATCTTCACGAGCTTGTCCGGCGACGGCGCGCCTTGCTGCTGTTGCAGTTCGCCCTGGTCATCCAGATAGAAAATCGCCGGGGTGGCGGAGAGCTCAAGCTCGTCCATCAACGCCTGGTTGGCGTCCAGTTTTGCCTGGATGGCCGGCGGTATCTCCTTGAGCGGCTTGAGGGGACTGGCCTTGCCGGCCTTCTCATGGTCCGCCAGGGCTTTCTCCGGCTCCTTGGCGGCGAGCAGCGCGGCCGATTTGCCCGGACTGTCTTCGCGAATGATGCCCACCATGATGTGGCGCAACTGCACCTTGCCGGCCTTGACCCAGGGCCGGGCCTGTTCCCAGAACATGTTGCAATACGGGCAATTCGGATCGCTGAACAGGTATACGGTGCGCGGGGCGTCCTTGCTGCCGTCGGCGATCCAGTTGCTGGCCTCCATCTTCGCCCAGATGGCCTTGGCCATGGGGGCGTAGACCAGTTTTTGCAGCGGCTCGGCGCTCAGGTCCTTGCCGTCCGCGTCATATAGGTTGCCCAGCAACACATGCTTGCCATCCGGCGTCAGGTACAGGGCCATGCCACGGTTCTGGTATTGCGCGGCATAACCGCGCAAGCCGTTCGGCGCCTCGAAGGTGCCGACGATTTTCGCGCCCTTCGCTTCGATCTTCTGGATGGCCGCAGGCAGTTCTTCGGCCTGGAGCAGCGGCGCTTGCAGCAGCGCGCCGGCGAAGGCCAGTGTCAGCAGGTGGTGGAGGCGGGGCATGGCAGTTTCCTTGTCGCGGGGTGGGCCGCCGTGGTCGTACCCGGCGTGTCGAAATTTTCCAGGGCGCGGGCCAGGCTCGCTTTTGATAACTCGCCCAAGTGACTGCCCAACAGGCGGCCATCGGCGCCGTAGAACAGCGTCGTTGGCAGCGCCATCGAGCCGACGGCCTGGCCAAGGCGACCGCTGCCGTCGAACAACACATTGGTGAGGCTCAAGCCCTGCGTGGCAAGGAAGGTGCTCACGCTTTGCATGCTTTCGGCCTGGTTGACGAACAGGAACGTCAGGTCCGGGCGCTGTTTCTGGGCTTCTTCCAGCACCGGCATTTCACGTCGGCAGGGCGGGCACCAGGTGGCCCAGAGATTGATCACCAGTGGGCCGCCCTGATAGTCGACAAGGTTGACGGTTTCGCCTTCAGCGTTGCGCAGGTCGATCTCCGGTAACCGGGTGCCTTGTTCGTAGATCGTCAGCGACATTGTTCCCACGAGCCAGAACAGCAGGCCGCCGGTGACGCTGAAAGCCAACGGTCGACGCAGGCCCGGACGGCGCCGCGCCCATAGCAGGGCGCCGACCAGCAGCGCGATGATGCCCGGCCAGGCGATGAAACCGCCGTCGCGCAAGTCGACGATCTGCCACGGGTCGTCCTGGTAATGGCTCCAGTAGGCCGCGACAAAACCCATCCTCGCGGCCAGGAGTCCCAGCAGGAACAGTCCGAACAGCACCGATTCGGGGTTTTCGCCGCCGTGCCTTGCCACTCGCCAGCCGACGAAAGTCGCCAACGCCAATGCGCTGATCAACAGCAGATGATTGAGGGCGATGGCAAAGGTGCCCAAGGTCAACGTCAACATCAGGGCGCGTTCCGGGTCATGTTCCAGCGCTCCAGGAAGCCCTTGGCGTCTATTTCGCCAGTGATCCGCTGGTTGCGATGTTCTTCACCGTCGGTGCCGATCCACAACAGGCTCGGTGGCCCCGGAACTTGATAGCGACTGAGCAATTCGCGGCTGGCGGGCGTGTCAGAGGTGACGTCGAGGCGCAGCAGGCGCACACCTTTCAAGGCGTCCAGCACCTCTATGCGGCCGAATACTTGTTTTTCCATGATCTTGCAGGACACGCACCAGTCGGCGTAGTAGTCCAGCAGGACCCACTGGCCCTGGGCCTTGGCGGCGTCCAGTTCGCGTTGCAGGGCGGCGGGTTCGCTGACCGTGGTGAAAGCGTCCCGGACCTCGGCGGTCGCAGTGGCGCGGGCACCGCTGTAGACCTCCAGCGGCTTGAACAAATCATCGCTGCCACCCGCGGCCCCCACCAGCAGCAGGCTGCCCCACAACCCGAACAGCAGCGATACGCTACCCCACAGATAGGCGGCACGACCGAACCCTTCGGTCTGGCGCCAGGCGCAGTAGGCTGCGATCACCAGCAGCGCGCCCCACAGGCCGACCCACAACGAGCCATCGATGACCGGGCGGATCATCAGCAGCGCGGTACCCAGGAACAGGAAGCCGAACACGCCCTTGAGCAAGTTCATCCAGGCGCCGGGCTTGGGCAGGAAGCGATTGCCCACGGTCACCAGCAGCAACAGCGGCAGGCCCATGCCGACGCCCATGGTGAACAGGATCAGGCCGCCGTGCAGCGCATTGCCACTCTGGGCGATGAACAGCAGCGCGCCGGCCAAGGGGGCGGTCATGCAGGGGCCGACCAACAGGCCGGACAACGCCCCGAGAATGCCAGCGCCCACCAGGCTGCCACCGCGGCGCTGGCGACCGGCGTTTTCCAGCCGGTCACGCAGCGCGGCCGGCAGTTGCAGCTCGAAGAATCCGAACATCGGCAGCGCCAACACCACGAACACCGCCGCGAAAGTCCCCAGCAGCCAGGGCTGCTGCAGCAATGCCTGGAGATTGGCCCCCAACAGCGCCGCGAGCACGCCCATGGCGGCATACACCAGGGCCATGCTGATCACGTAGCTGCCAGCCAATGCCAAGCCGCGTCGGGGGCCAGCGCCGCTGCCCACCACCAATCCCGCCAGGATCGGCAGCATCGGCAGCGAGCAGGGAGTAAACGCCAGCAACAGCCCCAAACCAAAGAACACCAGCAGGCTCCAGCCCAGCGCGCGTTGTTGCAGGCCGCTGGCCAGGGCCTGGTCCTGCGCTTCGCCAGTGGCTGCCGCCGGAGTGACGCCGCCCAGGTCGACCACTTGGGTCTGGGGCGGGTAACACAGGCCCGCATCGGCGCAGCCCTGGAAGCCGACCTTGATCTTGCCGGTCGCCCCGGCGGGAATCTTCAGCTCCAGGGCCTGGCGATACACTTGCTGGTCGCCGAAGAATTCGTCGCTGTGTGCTTCGCCCTCGGGCAGCTTCGGTTTTTGTGCGTCGGCCAGGCCATCGAACTTGAGTCGCTGCTGATACAGGTAGTACCCGTCGGCGATCTGCCAGAACAGTTGGGTCTCACCGGAATCCAGGCGTTCGGAAGTGAAGACGAACGCCTTCTCCACCGGCAGGAAATCGGGTTTGGTTTCGAAGGGATTGGCGGCCTGGGCCAGGCCCGAGATCAGGAACAGCCACAGCAAAAACAATCGACGCATGGACAAAGCCTTAGAACGAAGCAAGTGAGGGCACAGTGGCGACTGGCGATTAACCGTCGATTAACCCAGCGATACCGGCAAGTGCCAATGATCGCCCATATTTGCTCGACTCGTCGCATAATGTCGGCTTAATCGGCCGCCCGCCTAATCTACCTTTTTCCGTGGGGCTTACCATGCACGTACTGGTCTGCGAAGACGATGAGTTGATTGCCAGCGGCATCGTTGCCGGGCTCACGGCTCAGGGCCTGACCGTCGAGCACGTCGCCACAGCATCGGCGGCTCGGGCGATGGTCGGCGTGGCAACATTCGACGTCATGGTATTGGACCTGGGCCTGCCGGATGAAGACGGCCTGAAGTTGCTCAAGCAATTGCGCCAACAGGGCCTGGAAATTCCCGTGCTGATCCTCACCGCGCGGGATTCGGTGACCGACCGGGTCGATGGCTTGCAGGCCGGGGCTGATGACTACCTGCTCAAGCCCTTCGACCTGCGCGAACTGGCGGCGCGCTTGCACACCTTGTTGCGGCGTGTGGCCGGGCGCAGTGTCAACCTGATCGAGCATGGTCGTTTGACCTATGACCCCAGCAGCCGGGAAACCACGTTGGACGGCCAGCCGGTGGACTTGTCCCGCCGCGAGCAGTCGTTGTTGCAGGCGCTGCTGCACAGCCGTGGCCGGGTGCTCTCTACCGAGCAACTCAAGGACAGCGTCTATGGCTTCAACGACGAGCTGGAAAGCAACGCCTTGAACGTCCATATCCACCATTTGCGGCGCAAGTTGGGCAACGGGATTGTCGAGACGGTGCGCGGCCTGGGCTATCGCCTGGGGCCGGCCGATGGCGGGGAATCGGCCAAGTGATCAGCCTGCGCCTGCGCCTGAGCCTGACCCTCGGTGCGGCCTTTGCCTTGATCTGGGCCTTGGCCGCGGCCTGGATGCTCAGCGACCTGCGCAACCAGATGATGTTTTCCCTCGACCAGCGCCTGGTGGCTTCGGCGCGGATGGTCGCCGGCTTGCTGGAGCAGTTGCCGCCGGTACCCAGCAAGGGGGAGGGCACGCATTTCAGCGCCGAACAATTGAGTATCCCCGGTGGCATGGCCTGCCAGGTCAGCTCCTTGCGCGGGGAAATTCTCGCGCGCAGCCATGACACCCCGGGGCAGCCCCTGGAAGCCGAGAAAATGGGCTTCCACGACCAGATGATCGATGGCGCGCCATGGCGCAGCTTCACCTTGGCCCGAGGTGACTTGCGCATCACCACCGCCGACCGCCAGATCGAGCGCGAGGCCTTGAACCTGTCGGTGCTGCTGGCGGCCTCGGTGCCGGTCGGGGTGGCCTTGCTCGGTTGCTTGTGCCTGCTGTGGCTGGGCATCGGCCAGGGCCTGGCACCGCTCAACCGCATGCGCGATGCCTTGACCCGGCGTAACGCGGACTCCCTCGAACCGCTACAGATTCATCCACTGCCCAGCGAGTTGCGACCTTTGCTGGAAACCCAGAACCAACTGCTCCTGCGCATCGGCAAGACCATCGAGCGCGAACGACGCCTGACCGGCGATGCTGCCCATGAACTGCGCAGCCCGTTGACCGCTATCAAGACGCACCTGCAGGTGGCGCGCATGACCGAAGGCGTCGCCCGTGACCAGTCCCTGGCCCGGGCGGAGGAGGGCGCCGACCGGCTGCATCGCACGCTGGAACAACTGTTGTTGCTGGCCCGGGTGGAGGGCAGCCTGTCATTCGATGACGGCGTGCAATGCAACGCCGAGCAGGTCGCGCGGCTGGCCATCCAGGACGCGACCGGCGGTGCGCCCCAGCGGATCAGGTTGCGGGTGTCGCCTCAACTGACCGATGCGCCGGTGCAGATGCCGGCGGTGCTGTCCATCGCCGCGCTGCGCAACCTGCTGGAGAACGCTGTGCGCCATACCCCGGACGACACCGAGATCGAGTTGAACCTGGAAATGATCGGCCAGCGTGTGCGGTTCCAGGTGCGCGACCACGGTCCTGGCATCGCCGCCGATGATATCCAGCACCTGACCCAGCGCTTCTGGCGCAATGGCCAGAGCAACGGCTGCGGGCTCGGGCTGGCGATTGTCCAGGCCATCGTCCAGCGTTGCGGCTGCGGCCTGCAGTTCGACAGCCGCCCGGACGGGTTGCGTGTCGAGCTGACCGTGCCGGTGCAAGCTGGTTAATCCCGTAGGAGCTGCCGAGCGAAGCGAGGCTGCGATCTTTCTCCGGGGCGATTGAATA
>NZ_JAOSHO010000349.1 GCF_025917275.1 Pseudomonas agronomica
TGTGGGAGCGAGCCTGCTCGCGAAAGCGGTCGTCCAGCCGACTCAATCCACCAAGGTACACGCCATGACCACCGCATCCTCGCGCCCGCCCACAGCCGGGTAATAATCGCGCCGCCGTCCAACTTCGTTGAAGCCATAGCGTTCATACAGCCGGAACGCCGTGCGGTTGCTGTCGCGTACTTCCAGGAAGCATTCCCGGGCCTCGGCCTTGTAGGCGATCGACATCAGGTGTTCCAACAGCCGCAGGCCAAGACCCCGCCCTTGGTTTTCCGGTTTGACCGTGATGTTGAGCAGGTGCGCCTCATCCAGGATGATCTGCACCACGCCGTGACCTACCTGCTGCTCGCCTTCGAACATCAGCCAGATCTGGTATTTGCCCAGCCCATCAAGAAATATCCCCCGGGTCCAGGGGTGGCTGTAGGCTGCGTATTCAATCTTCAGCACAGCGTCGAGGTCCGCCTCGGTCATCGGGCGGAACGATACAGCGTCACTCATTCGATTCTTTCCAGCGCGCCATCAGCCGGCGCATGGCTTGCCAGACGTCAGCCTTGTGCTGTGGCGTTTCCATTAACAGTTCCAGCCCGGGCAACGCCCAGGCCGAGCCCAGGCCTTCGACCTGCAGTTCGCGATTGAACGCCTCGGCATCCGCCTCGCCGGCAAACTTCACCGCCGGCAGGCCGATCAGCCACAGGCACACGCAGGGCTCGTCTTCGAGCCGCGCCGAAACGAAGCCCTGGACGAAATCCCGCGCCGCCTCTGGCCCCTGATCCATCGTGCCCCGTGACAACAGCGGCCAGCGCACCGGTTCGCCGATGATCTGCGGGCTGTCCGGCAGGCCGGCGGCGCGCAGCATGTCCTTGAGCAGCAGGTAAGCAGGATCGCGACTTTGGAACGGATCACCCGTGGGTAATTCCACCAGTAGCAGGCAGCGCCCGGCGCGCAGCAACTGCAGGGCGAAGCGCGGCGGCGGTACGTGGGGAACCTTGACCGGGGCCGGCGTTTCGTCGGCCTCTTCTACCGGTTTGGCGTTCGTACGGGTCGAGGCCAGGCTCGGACGCGGGACTTCGATTTTCGGCCGCTCGGCGACAGGCGCCACCGGCTCGGCAACGGTCTTGGCCGCAGGCGCCACTGGTGCCGGCGCGATCGCCACCGGCTCAGGCGCTTCCAACAGCTCAGGCCGCGACGGGGCGGCAAAGGGCAATTCGGTACGCGGCAGCCAGTTGACCACCTGCATGGCGGTCAGATAGGCGCGGCGACGAGACTCGATAAGCAAAGGTCGGCCACTTGTGGATAACTGAAAGTGGCAGCGATTCTACCGCCCTTCGGCGCGGATCGCTTCCCTGTCGCTTCATTAGTTGTTCAATACATGACGACAGTCCGTCCAAGGGGTGAATCGCAACCGGCCCGATGCAGTACAATCGCCGCTTTTAATTGCCAACCCGACGGCCATTGCGATGATCGAACCCAAGCGCGTTTTGCGCGCCCTCGCCGAACACTGGGCATTGCTGGAACCTTTGTGCGAGCACTTCGACCAGGGCACCCTGAGCCTCAACGAATTGCGTTCACAGCTGGCCGCCCAACAACTGGACAGCACGCCCCAGGACATCACCAATCTGCTGGACGTCTGGATCCGCCTGGACATCCTCGTGCCGGTGGCGAAAAGCCCGAACCGTTTCGAGCTCAACGCCCAGATTCATGATTTCCTTGCATACCTGCGCCGCGAACACCGCCTGGGCCTGTGCCTGGAAATCGAAGCCTACCTGCGCCACCTCGAGCGCCTGGCTGGCTACATCCAGGACGCCTTCGACGTGCGCGACGGCAACGACCTCGCCCGCCAGTTGCGCCTGCTGGACATGCGCGTGCGCGACGTCCTCAAGAAACTCGCCAACGACGAACAGGCGTTGGTCGCCGTCGCCGAACGGGCCAAGACCAGCGACCGGCAGATCCCGCTGCGCCAGCGCTACGCCGAAGTACTGGCGACCTGGGACGAATACGTCGAGCCGATGATCCAGTTGGTGAACGCCGACGGCGCGTTCGAGCAAGGCGTGCGCAAGGTCGAGAATGTGCTGTTGCGCATGCTCACCGAACAGCAGCGCCTCGGTCACCTGGTGGACGACGACATGCTCTTGCGCACCCACGCGCGGATCCTGGAGATGCAGACCAGCGCCCAACTGACCCTGCGCCATGCGCGGGAATTGCTCCTGCCACTGCGCGAAGAGGCTCGCCGCCATAACGCCGTGACCCGTGGCGCCGCCCTGGCCCTGGCCGCCATTCGTCGCAAAGGCATCGACGCCGTGCCGCAGGCCGCCATGCCACTGTTCACCCGGCCGCAAAGCACGTTCCTGGGCAGCGCCAGCCAGGTCGAAGCCTATGTCTATGCCCTGGCCCGTTTCGAACCGAAACCGGCGCGCTTCCCCAAATCCCACAAGACCCACAAGGGCGGCGATGCCCCGCGTGCGCCACGCACCGTGCGCGAGATGGTCGAGCGTTGCGAAGACGCCCTGCCGATGCCGGACTTGATGACGTGGCTGCTGGAGCAGGAACCGGACGGCGCTACCGACGAATTGCTGTACTGGTTCTCGCGCCTGTCGCGGGAAAAACGCTTTAAGCGCGAGCGTCTGGAACGCCGCGACTACCACACTCACGAGCATCAGGTCAACCTGCGCTCCTTCGCCCTGCTCTCGGCCGGCGACACCGCCGCCGAGGATTCTGCGAGCATCCCCCATGCATCTTGATCTATCCGAACTGTCCCAGCTGGCGCCGATCTTCCGCGAGCTGTTCAAGGGCTATCACGTCAGCCGCCGTGACCCGGAGCTGTACGCACAACTGTCGAACTTCCAGGACCAGTACCGCACGCTGTTCAAGGCCCTGGGCTTCGAACTGGTGTGCGACACCCGTGGCTTCTACTACTTCGTGCCGGACCTGGCCGCCGCCGCGGTGAACAAGACCGCCCAGCGCCTGGCCCTGTTCACCTTCATCCTCGTCGAGCACCTGGCCGATCAGGGCCGCGACCCGATCGCCGTGCTCGACGGCGGCAGCCTGGGCCGCGACGAGCTGCCTTCGCTGCTGGAAAAATACCGCGACCTGTTCATCCAGGCCGAAGTGCAGACCCAGGAAGAGCTGGAAGAAAAAATCATGCGCCGCATGACCCAACTGGGCTTTGCCAGCGAAGAAAACGGCGTGTACCGCTTCCTGCCGCCGATGCATCGCTTCCTCGATGTCTGCCTGTCGGTCCAGCAGGACCGCGACCTGGCCGCCAGCCTGCACAGCGTGTTGCCGCTGCCAGCGCCGGTCCTGATCGACGAAGACAGCGACGAAAAACTGCTGCAGACCGATGACCCGCTGGACCTCAGTGAATTCGACGGCGAAGAAGAAAGCGAAGAAGACGCACTGGCCCGCGCCATTGCCGAAGAACAGGAGACCGACGCATGAGCAAGGAACGCTACGGCATCCGCCGCTTTGCCCTTTTGAACACCGCCGGCTACAGCCTCGGCCTGTTCCCCCTGGAAGAACCGCTGTCGGTATACGGCGCGAACAACCTCGGTAAATCCGCCTCGATCAACGCCCTTCAGTTTCCGATCCTGGCGCGCATGTCGGACATGAGTTTCGGCAAGTACAGCCTGGAGCAATCCCGGCGCTTCTACTTTGCCTCGGACACCAGCTACATCCTGGTGGAAGTCGCCCTGCCCCACGGCCCGCACGTGATTGGCGTGGTCGGTCGCGGCCCTGGTGGCGGTTTCGGCCACCAGTTCTTTGCCTACGCCGGCAAACTGGACCTGGCCCATTACCAGAAAAACGACACCTGCCTGCGCCAGAAAGAGCTGTTCACCAACCTGGAGCGCGAAGGCCTGAAAGCCTACGAACTCAAGCCGGATGAACTGCGCCGCCTGCTGGTCGGTGGTCACACCTCGATCCCACTGGACCTGACGCTGATCCCGCTGCGCTCCACCAGCGAGCAAAGCCTCAAGACCTTCCGCGCGCTGTTTATCAACCTGCTGCATATGCGGGAAATCACCGCGGCCAAACTCAAGCAACTGTTCCTCGATGCGTTCGAGCACAGCCTGCGCTCGGGCAGCGTGGATTACATCGCCGCGTGCGAAGAAGCCTTCCGCGACGTACGACGCATGGAGCAGGACTACAACTCCCTGGTGGCGGCCGGTCCGCTGGTGGAAGCCCTGGCCAATGGCGTGAAGCAGCGCGATATCCTGCGCGGCAAATTGCATCGCCTCTCGCCGCTGCTCGACTCGCTGCTGGGCACTTGGTCGGACTACGCCAGTGCGCGCAAGGAAGAGCTGACCATCCAGGCCGAGCACTACCGCAACGAGCAGGATTCGCTGCAGAACGACCAACGCGGCGGCACCCAGGAGCTGATGCGCCTGGAGCGGGAAATCAGCGGCATCCAGCGCTGGATCGGCGAACTGTCGGTGCTCAAGAACCGCTTTGCCCTGGTGGATGACGTCAAGGTGCTGGAGCAGGCATTGCTCGCCGCCAAGGACGCCCACGACGAATTGGCAGGCGCCTTGGCCCAGTCCCGGCAATTCAGCGCCGAAGATTTGGAAGAGCGCCTGCGGGACCTGGAAAAACGCCTGAAGTCGGTCAAGCAACAACTCGATCACGCCGACAACAACAGCTACGCCCGTCTGCGGGAAGAATTCTCCCAACAGGACGTGGAACGCCTGATGCGCCTGTTCAACAGCGCCCTGTTCAGCCTGCCGTTGGGCGAACACGGTATCGCGCTGGACGAGAATGGCGAGTGGGTCAAATCCATGGAGCTGATCCTCGACGGTTTCAAGGGCGAGCGTTTCGAAGTGCCGGGCCTGTCCATCGACCTGTCCCACATCGAACCTCCCGCCCTGCAAGCACTGGCCGACCGCGCCGCGCTGCGCGATCAGAAAGAGCGCCTGGAAAAAGAGCTCAAGCAGCTCAAGACCCAGCAAGCCGTGGCCGCCGACCGCGCCGCGAGCAAGACCCAGACCGAGGCGCTGTACCAGCAGGTTCTGGATGCGCAGAAAGCCCTGGAAGATTTCCGTCGCACCCAGACCTTGAGCGCCGAAGAGGGCGAAAAACTCGAGCAGCTGGCGCAGATGGAGGCCGCCCAGGACGAACTCAAGCGCTCCAGCGATGCCTTCACAGAGCGCGTCCAGCAGTTGTCCGCCAAGTTGCAATTGGTGGGCCGGCAGATCGCCGACATGGAAGCCAAGCAACGCACCCTCGACGACGCCCTGCGCCGTCGTCAATTGCTGCCGGCGGACCTGCCGTTCGGCACCCCGTTCATGGACCCGGTCGACGATTCCATGGACAACCTGCTGCCGCTGCTCAACGACTACCAGGACAGCTGGCAAGGCCTGTTGCGGGTCGACGGCCAGATCGAGGCGCTGTACGCGCAGGTGCGCCTCAAGGGCGTGGCCAAGTTCGACAGCGAAGACGACATGGAGCGCCGCCTGCAACTGCTGATCAACGCCTATGCCCACCGCACCGACGAGGCCCTGACCCTGGGCAAGGCGCGCCGCGCGGCGGTGACCGACATCGCCCGGACCCTGCGCAACATCCGCAGCGACTACGACAGCCTCGAACATCAGCTCGCGCTGT